>JAJXXG010001255.1 GCA_021781255.1 Acidobacteriota bacterium | reverse complement strand
GATCTTCGTAGATCGTTAACGTGTTGATTCAAAGAGGGAAAGAGTAAATAGACGCAGCGCGATCCGTAGCGCCGCCCCCATCCTTAAAGGCCGCAGGATACAAAAAGCCGTAAGCCCTCTACGAGAAAAGATATTCGCTATGGAATTTCGTATCTCGACGGGTCCCGCGTCGTTTGCCTGCGCAACCCCTTATTCTACGCCGTATGGAACGTCTCTGTTCCGCCGACTATGGACAAAACTTGAGGGAATCTTTCGGGCATCCGCCTGGCGGGTTACCAGCTCTTCTGGCCGTAGGTTGCCTTCGGTCCATGCTTGCGGTGGTAGTGATGCTCACTGACGTGGACCGGGATGGCACTCACCGATGGGTTCAGCAGCGCCGTTCTGAAGGCGAGCCGCGCAATGTATTCAAGCACATCTGCGTGCTCCACTGCTTCGGCTGGCGATTTGCCCCAGGCAAACGGAGCGTGCCCGGCGACCAGCACTCCCGGCACTGCAACCGGGTCAAGTCCGCCGGCCCTGAACCGGCGCACGATCACCGCGCCCGTGTGCCGGACATAGGCTTCCGTCACTTCCTCGGCCGTCAGCGGTTCAGTGACTGGCACAGGGCCGTGAAAGTAGTCCGCATGGGTGGTTCCCAGGCAGGGTATGGGTCGGCATGCCTGTGCCCAGGATGTCGCGAACTCCGAGTGCGTATGCACGATGCCGCCGATCTGCGGGAACTCGCGGTAGAGCAGCGTGTGCGTGTCCAAGTCGCTCGATGGCCGCAGGCTGCCCTCGACGATTTTGCCGTCGAGGTCGGTGACGACCAGATCTGCCGGCGTCAACTTCGCATAGTCCACGCCGCTTGGCTTGATGACCACCAGGGGGCTGCTGCCTGTGCGGTCGACCCCGCTCGCATTGCCAAAGGTGTGCGGTGCGAGCCCTCGTCGTGCAATCTCGCGGTTGGCATGCAGAACTTCATTTCGCAAAGTCTCAAGCAGCATTTGTGCCTCTCCGTTATGCGATCGGCCGTCGTGGTCCTGAGGGGCTCCACGGTGGGCCGGTAAGCGTTTTCCAGACATACCAGTCTACCAGCAATGGGACGTCATCCCGGGCATCTTGCAAGGATTCGGCTGGGGGTTCCTTTAGCCGCGTCGCTCTCCCCATTTTCACAGACTTCTCGCTTTATGCACACAGTCGTCGGTCGAGTCCCGGCAATGCAGCGCCCTGCTACAATAAGCGGGCAGATGACG
This sequence comes from Acidobacteriota bacterium, assembly GCA_021781255.1. The sequence goes on along the minus strand of JAJXXG010001255.1, from coordinate 7,731 downwards.
TCCCACTCGCATGGTTGAGCATGCCGGTTTCACCTTACCCTGCTGCAATGAGCAGAGCGAATCTCTGGAATCCTGTCCATCCTCAGCGATGAGAGCGGAAGGCGATGCACACTGAATCCGGTTCTGAATCGCCAGTGCTCTCGATCGCGATTCCAACCTACAATCGCGCGCGATTTCTTGACCGGTTGCTGTCGGCGCTGGACGATCAACTCCGCTTGCAGCCCGGCGTAGAACTGATTGTCTCCGACAATGCTTCACCGGACGAGACGCCGCAGATCGTCAGCACTCTAATCCGACCCAACCGGGAGACAAGGCGGGCCCTGGAGATGGTTCTGAGGTTTCGCTGCTGGATGTATTGATCCTGTTGTCGGAGCGCAAGCGCACGATTCTGTTGTCTACGGCGGTGTGTGCCGTGCTGTCGGTGATCGTCGCCTTTGTTCTCCCCAAGAGCTACAAAGCTTCAGTAACGCTGCTTCCGCCGCAGCAGAACGCCTCGATCGGCGCGGCTCTTTCTTCTCAACTGGGCAGCATGGGCGGGATGGCTGCGCTGGCGGGTGGCGGGCTGGGTATCAAGAACCCTAACGACATGTATGTGGCCATGCTGAAGAGTCGCACGGTTGAAGACGCGATTGTCCAGCATTTCGGGATTGCGCAGGAGTATCACAGTCATTTTCTTTCTGACGCGCGCAAGGCGCTGGAGAACCATACGACGGTGGACGGCAATGGGAAGGACGGCCTCATCCACCTGTCTGTCGACGACCGTAACCCGCAGTGCGCAGCGGAGCTTGCGAACGGATACGTGGACCAGTTTCGCAAACTGTCAGAGCATCTGGCGATTTCGGAGGCTTCGCAGCGGCGGCTGTTTTTCGAGCAGCAGCTTGAGCAGGCCAAAGACAACCTGGCGACCGCCGAGGAAGCACTCAAGCTGACGGAGCAACAGACGGGGCTGATTCAGCTTGACAGCCAGACGCGCGCACTGATTGAGTCGGCCGCGCAGCTTCGCGCCCAGATTGCGACCAAGGAAGTTCAGATCAAGTCTATGGAGACTTTTGCGACCGGCCAGAATGCGCAAATCGTGCAGGCGCAGCAGGAGCTGGAGAGCATGCGCATGCAGCTTGCCAAGCTGGGCGGGTCTGAATCCGGATCGGAGGCCAGCCTCCTTGTGCCGAAAGGCAAAGTGCCGGAGGCGGGACTCGAATACGTTCGCAAGCTGCGCGACGTGAAGTACTACGAGACGATTTTTGATATTCTGGCCCGCCAGTTTGAGGCCGCGAAGCTGGACGAAGCGCGACAAGGCGCCGTGATTCAGGTTGTTGATCCCGCTGTTCCTCCGGACAAGAAGTCGTCTCCTCGACGCCTTCTTATTGTGCTTGGGGCGACGCTGGTCGGATTCCTGATCGGCATGGTGTATGCGCTGAGCCAGGCGGGCATTGAACGGTTGAAGTCGGACCGTGAAACCAAAGTGCGATTTGAGAGACTGCGTCAGGCGCTTTCCTTCAAGGGCGAAGGGGCGCGCGCGACGCGGACGGGCGCGAACCCTTAGGTCGTCTTCGCGGGGGAGAGCGGTTGTCAGACGCCTCGCGGTTCCGGCTGCAGCTGCCCTTTCTGGATCAGGCTGGTGGTCGAGAATCCGTCTACCGTGGGGACAATGCGAACCTGGCCGCCCCAGGCGGCAGCTTCTTTGGCGCCCACGACGGTTTCATTGGTGTAGTCTCCGCCCTTGACGAGGATATCAGGCTGAATGGCGGTAATGAGATCGATGGGCGTGGGTTGATCGAAGATCACGACCGCATCGACCGCGGCAAGGGCGGCCAGGACGCGGGCCCGCTCACTCTCAGAGACAATGGGTCTACCGGGCCCTTTGAGCCCGCGGACTGAGGCGTCACTGTTGACTGCGACGATGAGCCGCTGCCCAAAGGAGCGCGCTTGTTCCAGCACCGTGATATGTCCAACGTGCAACAGGTCGAAGCATCCATTGGTAAAGACGACAGTTTCGTCTTTTCTCTTCCAGAGGCCCACGCGAATCAGCAGGTCCGGCAGGTCGACGACCTTCTCTTTGGCGTGGAGCGCAATTTCAGGGGTCAGGGCGGCCATCAGCTCGTGCCGTTCCACGGGCACGGTGCCCACTCGGCCCACTACGATTCCCGCGGCGATGTTGGCGAGTTGCACGCCAGTCTCGGGCGCAAGTCCGCAGGCGAGGCAAAGCGCCATCACCGCGATCACGGTATCTCCGGCGCCGGACACATCGAAAACCTGACGAGCCTCAGCAGGCGCGATGAACCGGCTGCCCTGGCGCACCAGAGCAATTCCTTTTTCACTCAGGGTTGCGATGAGGAACCTGAGATCCAATTCCGTGACAAGGGTTTCAGCGGCCTGCAGCAGTGCGTTGAGGTCGCGTGAGTCAAGCTGCGCCGCCTTTGCGAGTTCCATCAGATTTGGACAAATGGTTGTTGCGCCGCGATAGACGGAAAAATCAGCGCTCTTCGGATCGACCAGGACGGGGATGTCGAGCTTGCGGGCGGCCTGGATAATGGTCTGGCAGACCCTGGGCGTCAGCACGCCCTTGGCGTAGTCAGAAAGTACGATGGCATCGCAACCGGAAAGCAGCGCTAGGGCGGTTTCGATGAGACGGTCATAATCGCTGTCTGCCCTGAGGCCATTCCGCTCTGTGTCGAGGCGCAGCATTTGCTGGCGGCCGCCCAGGATGCGCAGCTTTGTAATGGTGGGAAAATCGCTGCAGACGACAAGTCCGGCCTCGATGCCGTTGGATCGAATGCAGTCTGCCAGATGGCTCGCGTTCTGGTCAGAGCCTGTAAAGCCGACTACCCGTGCGCGGGCGCCGAGGCGGGCCAGATTCATGGCCACGTTGGCTGCGCCGCCAGGCTGCTGGGTCTCATGCTTGGCCAACACAACCGGCACAGGAGCCTCCGGCGAGATGCGGGCGACTTCACCCCAGATGTACTTGTCGAGCATCAGGTCGCCGAGCACGAGGATGCTCTTGGACGCCCAGTCATGCTCAACGGTCCTAATGACGTTCTGCAGCTGTTCCATCAATGGCTTTTAATCCCCACCGGCGTTGCCTTTTCAGCCGTATGCACATGATCCAGCTCAACCCAGTCGCATAGCATGTGCCCCGCCACAAGGTGCGCTTCCTGGATGCGGGCCGTATCGCTGGAGGAGATGGCGAGGGTGTGGTCGGCAAGGGCAAGCATCTGTCCGCCGCCGCTTCCAGTGAAGGCGACGGTTACCAATCCGCATGCACGGGCTGCTTCGAGGGCGCGGATGACGTTCTTACTATTGCCGGAGGTGGAGATGCCGAAAAGCAGATCTCCGGGATTGCCGAGAGCTTCAACTTGGCGGGAGAAGACCTGCTCGTACCTGTAATCATTGCTGATGGAGGTGAGGATCGAGGTGTCTGTGGTGAGGGCAATGGAAGGCAGGCCGCGCCGCTCGCGGCGAAAGCGCCCGACGATCTCCGCGGCAAAATGCTGGGAATCTGCAGCGCTGGGGCCATTTCCGCACCAGACGATTTTGCCGCTGCGATGAAGGGTCTCCTGCATCGCCAGGGCAATGGACTTGAGCGCCGGCTGCTGATCGAGGAGCTGGCGCTCAACCTCGATGTGGTCGGCGATCGCTTGTTCAAAAATACAGGTAGTGAGAGGCGCGGTGGACAAAACCAACCTCCCATAAGCAGTTCGCTGCCTAGGCCTATTTTACGGGACCAATCCGCACATCCTCTGGATGAAGCGATCGATACTCACCAAGGATATGCGAGTTTCTCAGGGTGGTCCAGAGCCACGGCTGCCGGCAGGGTCCTTCCCGCGCCGTGATGGAGCGGGAGGCAGAGTCGGCGTGTGAAGCAGCTCGACGGAATGGCCACATGCTTTTGCGCCCGACAGCGCGGCGCGCTCTCTGCGCGGGACTAGCAAGGATACGAGAGGTGATTGCATGTCTACGCAGGCATGTCTGGGCAAATGCATCCTCGTCAGGCGGATGGGTACCAGGACGGTCACAGGAAGAATGGCTGGGTAGTAGACTCATTTGCGGGATTCTGAGATCGTGCGACGTGCTTTCATCACCGGGATTTCGGGCTTTGCAGGTCCCTACCTGGCCGCGTGTCTTCGGCAGAGCGGATTCGATGTTACAGGTCTGTCGTCTGGGGCGGAGAAGCGGGAGCATCCGATTTCGCTGCAAGGGGTTCGCATTCACTCGTTGGACATCAGGGATCGCGTCGGCTTGCGCACGGTTCTCGACGCGGAAAAGCCTGATTTCGTATTCCATCTGGCGGCCCTCAGCCACGTGCCCACGTCGCTTGACCATCCCGACGCAACCTTCGACGTGAACGTGACAGGCACCCTGAACCTGCTCGAAGCGGTTCGCCTGATCAAGAAGACCGCGCGTGTCGTTTTTGTCAGCTCCGGCAACGTGTACGGTCATGTCGATTCCGGTGAGACCGGCTTCACGGAGCTAAGCCCTGTCTACTCCACGTCTCCCTATGCGTGCAGCAAGATCATGGGCGAACACCTGGTGCGCTGCTATGTGGAGGATTTCGGATTGCAGGCCGTGATCGCACGGCCCTTTAACCATACCGGCGCCGGACAGCCGGCCTCCTTTGCCGCCTCCGGTTTTGCCCGTCAAATTGCGGCCGGAGTACTCAAGGGCGGTCCAGTCCATCTGCAAACGGGCAGGCTGGACCCGCGCAGAGACATCAGCGATGTGCGTGACGTGGTGCGCGCGTACGCACTGCTGGGGGAAAGGGGCATTCCAGGACAGATTTACAACGTCTGTTCCGGCACCATGAGGCAAATGAGTGAAGTGGTTGCGACCCTGGCAGATCTGGCGAGGATTCCCGTCACAGCGGAACTCGACCCTTCGAAGATTCGAGAGCGGGAGATCATGCGCTCAGGGGGCGACATCGCGAAGATTCGCGATGAGCTGGGATGGGCTCCCACCATTCCATTCAGAACCACCGCAAAGGAGTTGCTCGAATATTGGGTGGAGCGATGCAGTGCGTCATCCGGGCAGTAGAGTTGGCTTGAGGGTGGGAAGGATGCGGCGGAGTGGTTGGACGCCGCGCATCTTCTGGGACCGCGGATGACAGCGTTGGGGTTTTGCGGTCCGCGCCAAGCAGGATTTAGTTTGAAGAGACCTGAGCGCCTGTCCGTTCGAGGGAAATGGTGGAGGCGGCGGGACTCTAGCCGGACATCCGTGTCGAGAACGCTTAACGTATTGATTCTGAGAATGCCGGCGATGCAGAGAATTCCCCGACTTCCGAATCAGCTTTATAGTCAAGGTGCAATGATTGTCTTCAGTTCCCGGTCCTCCACCCGTTGGGCTTTCCCGCTCGGTGCAAGGGCGATCTGAAAGGCCACTTCAGTATTGACGTCGGCCCGTGCAAGGCACAGGGAAATGGAGATGTTGCGAACCAGCTTACTTTGGATTTGCAGTCAGAGTCTGGAGCCTTCGACAGGGCTGGCAAGTCGACGCTTCTTCTCGGCGTCTACTTCGGCGATGCTCCTTGCAAAACTGAAAGCGCAGCCCGGCAGAATTTGGCCGAAGAGTTCAGACAGTTCAGGCCCGGCCCCAGGCGGGAAGCACTACACCACATCCTCAACCTGCCTCAATGAAATTCGTGATTCTGACTATTCTTCGTCCCTCGAAAAAAATAATGAATTAGATTCTGCTCTCATGTCGATTCTGTCATTCCCCGTTCGACGTATCAGCAGAGAGCTAGTACGATGGCGAGCAACAGCGATCCAACTGCGCTCTCAATTTGAGTTCATCCCACCGCTCAAACCAAAGGAGATTTCGCAATGCGATTCATGGTCATCGTCAAAGCAACCCCGGAGTCAGAAAAACAAGGCGCCCTCCCCGATCCGCAGCTCATGCTGGAGATGGGCAAGTACAACGAAGAGCTCATGAAGGCTGGCGTCCTGCTCGCCCTCGATGGCCTCCATCCCAGCTCCAAAGGTGCACGCGTCAAATTCTCCGGCAAGTCTCGTACAGTTCTGGACGGCCCCTTCACCGAGGCCAAGGAACTCATCGCCGGCTTCTCGATCCTGCAGGTCAAGTCCCTCGAAGAGGCCATCGAGTGGGTCAAGCGTGCGCCCAACTGCAACCCTGGCGGCGACTCTGAAGTCGAAATCCGCCAGATCTTCGAGATGGAAGACTTCGCGCCCGTCCTGTCCGAGGAGCAGATCCAGCACAAAGTAGAGAAACGGGCTGAGCTGCCCAATCAGATCGCCAAAAAATAGCCGCACTTGCATCCACGGCTTGAAGGTGGTGTGATCGGTAGCAGTGTCCGCTACTGAACCGCATCACGACCCGCATCAGATCCTGCATCGCACTATCGAAGCCGTCTGGCGCATCGAGTCCGCGCGCGTTATAGCCGGACTCACGCGCCTCACTCGCGATGTGGGCCTAGCCGAAGATCTCGCGCAGGAAGCACTTGTGGCCGCACTCGAACAGTGGCCGCGATCCGGCGTCCCTGATAATCCAGCGGCATGGCTCACGGCAACTGCCAAACGACGTGCCATCGATCTCTTCCGCCGTAACGCCGTCGCCGAGCGCAAACACGAGGAGCTCGCCCGCGATCTCGAAGCCCTCGAGCAAGCCTCGCCCGATCTCGAATCCAGTCTCGACGACACCATCGGCGACGACTTACTGCGCCTCGTCTTCATCGCCTGCCATCCCATTCTTCCCGCTGAGTCCCGCGCAGCCCTCACTCTGCGCCTCCTCGGCGGCCTCACCACCGACGAGATCGCTCGCGCCTTCCTCACCCCCGAATCCACCATCGCCCAGCGCATCGTCCGCGCCAAACGCACTCTTGCCGACAAGCACATTCCCTTCGAGGTGCCCCGCGGCCGTGAGCTCGCCGCCCGCCTCTCGTCAGTCCTCGAAGTCATCTATCTGATCTTCAACGAGGGCTACTCCGCCACGACCGGCGACGACCTGATGCGCCCCGCCCTCTGCGAAGACGCGCTTCGCCTCGGCCGCATCCTCGCCGAACTTACTCCCACCGAAGCGGAAGTCCACGGCCTGGTCGCCCTTATGGAGATCCAGGCCTCCCGCACCAGCGCCCGTGTCACCTCTACCGGCGAGCCGGTCTTACTCTTCGATCAAGACCGAACCCAATGGGATCAACTCCTTATCCATCGCGGCCTAGCCGCAATCGACCGCGCTCAAAAACTCAACACCGCCCGCGGCCCCTTTCTCCTTCAAGCCGAGATCGCGGCCTGCCACGCCCGTGCCTGCACGCCATCCGAGACCGATTGGCATCGTATCGTCATCCTCTACACCGAGCTAGCCCAGCTCACTCCATCCCCCGTCATCGAACTCAACCGTGCCGTAGCCGTCTCCATGGCCCTTGGCCCCCAGGCAGGCCTGACACTCGTAGACGTCCTCGCTTCCGAGCCCTCTCTCGCGCGCTACCATCTTCTCCCCAGCGTCCGCGCCGACCTCCTCTACAAACTAGGCCGCCACCGGGAAGCCCGCACCGAGTTTGAACGCGCCGCCGCTCTTACCCGCAATACGCGCGAACGCGACCTGCTGCTCTCTCGCGCGGCATCCTGCGAGGGTGACCCAACCAACTAGGAAAATGACAACCGGATCATCGGTCTTGTCCGTGTTCTCGACTCTGTTGGTGATCGCCTGGAACCTGCAAAATCTATCGCGGCGCAATCCGAATGGTCGCGGCGCGAGCACGTGCGCTTACCAGTGCAGCGTATGAGG
>JAJXXG010000727.1 GCA_021781255.1 Acidobacteriota bacterium | reverse complement strand
CTCGGCGCCCGCCCGCCCCGAAGAGCGTGTTCTGCAAACTTTTTGCGGGACGTAAAGCACTGGACAGTATCGTCCATTTGGGCTGAGCCAAATGATTCGGTTTGAGGTTGCCCGGCCAAACCACTCTTGATCCTCATTTCCCCACAGATGTGGGTGCCCCGTCGTAGCTCTGTTAGAGCGGTAGATCACCAATCCAATTTGAAGCGTTGGTGTCTGAACAAAAGATCGGTCAACTACAAGTCGCCATGTCGCAAGTTTTCTGAAAGCGGCACACCAACCGCACACTGCTCGGCTCCGTTTAGTGGACAGATGCACACGAGCCGAATGGTGCTGCTGATGGCCAGTCAGCAGCCCCCGAAATATATACGTGGGCGGATGGGCCACAACAGGATTTTTGGTCATGAGTCCGACATGCCGACTTTACGTTAAGTGGCTAGCATCCCATTTGTCGCTGAGTGCATTGGCGATGATGTGCTCATTCAGCTTCGAAGCGATTCATAGAGGCGCGCATCTCAAGACCTAATTCAAGACTCTCGTCTAGTCGGCCACGCAGGTGGTCATTTATGAGGGTGGCGCGTGCGCGGCTGACCTTTTCGAGGATGTCTGAAGCCTTCGCAATCCAGTTGGAGGGCATTGGATTGTCGTTGTGATGGTCGATGGAATCGCCGATGGCGGTAATCAGTTGTTCGAGGTCCTGGAAGACGCCCTGCCGGATTTGGTTGGTGGTCAGGTTGCGGGAGAAGCGTTCGATCCTATTGAGCCACGAGACCGAGGTGGGAGTAAAGCGCACGTGGAATCGCCCGTGCATTTCGATCCTGCGTTGGACCCGTGGATGGATGTGGGTCGCATCGTTGTCGCAGATCAGGTAAATCTGCTTGCGCGTCGGCTCTAACCTCTCTGAGTACGAGTCTGAGAGCGCGACGGTCGACCGCAACACAAACCTCAATGTCGCCGATGCCTGCCACGCCGCGGCTTACAAAGAAACCTACGCTAATGGAACCCAGGCTTGGTTTCTGTTGGGAGCGGATTCAATCCACTACCGAAAACTTCGGATTGTTCAACGTCCCCGTGACCCGAATCGGGAAGACCAGCCTTCCGTGCCGCGAGTCGGCCCCTTTGAACATCTTCGCAAACGTGCTGACGAAAAAACCCTGCTTTGTCTGGATCGTGGCGTTGCCTTTATAGTCGAGCCGGCTGTTCAGTTCGTCAACGCTTCCCGAGCCATCCACGTCAATCCCGTAGAAATCGACGTTGATCTGCCGGCTAAAAATCCGCTGCCGATTCAAGTCCAGGTCTCCACTGAAGGAAGAAAACGCCGACATTGGCAGAGAGTCCGTGCCCGGATCGCGGAAGCGTACCATCTGCGCCATGCCCTTGTTCCCCTTCAGGCCGGTGAATTCTCCTTTTCGGATGTTGAAGTGGCCCGTCCCATGGATTCCTGACAGGGGATTGGCTGTGTGCTCGATGATTCCGTCGAGCTTCATGTCCGCCTCCATCATCCCGGTAATTTTCGGCTGGCCGGCTTCAAATTCCCCTAGCAGGTAGTTGATGCCGACCCCGCTCACCCGCAGATCGGTGTCAAAGCGCGTCTTGTTGCTGGTGAAGTCGAAGGTGAAATCTCCGGCGGCGTTCCCACGATACGTTTTGGCCGTAAAGTTCTTAAACGTGAACTGCGCCGGTTCGATTTGGAGTTGCGAATGAATCTCCCGAAGTTGGATGCGTCCAAAAATGACCCTCTCCACTGTCAGGCTACCGACAACGCTGGTCTTGTGAGAAGGATCTTTCAAGGCATTTATATTGAGTTGCCGCACTCCTCCGGAGAAATTTTCGGCAGTGAAGACGACCGGCCCGGGCGCGTCCGAAGGATCGATCAGTCCGGAGCCGTATAACGTTCCATTCTTGATCTGAAGACTGGAAATGGTTCCCATCGAGAACCGCGCCGGCTCCGTATTCGCACTGGAGGGATTCTGAAAATTCCAGAGGCCGTCGGGATCGGAGATCAAATGGATGACGGGCTTTTCCAGCACCAGCGAGCGAATGGCGACGTTACCATGTAGCAGTGACATCCAGGGAATCGCCGCGTCCACCTCCGGTACCTGCAGAAAGTATCCTGGCGGAAAGGGCTTCGGGTTCTTTACGGCAACGCCATAGAGACGCACCGACAGTGGCACCAGCCGAACCGACACATGCTGGATTTCAATCTGCAATCCAGTTTTCTTTTGCAGGTAGACGATGGTTTCAGGAACATACCGGTCCGGATTGCGTACGGTATACCAAGCTGCTGCGCACAGCCCAAGGATCGCGCAAACCACGACCGCCAGCCCGATCTTCACGCCCTTCGCCATCCTATTCACACGCCGGCCAATCAGCCGCTACCCCCTTATCAGATTGGGATGAGCACGCAGCCGCGACAGCTTGTCCAAGTCAAGCCGTGCTTCACGGGTCAATTTGATCGCTGGCGGAACACTCATAACAGTCCTGACAACATGAGATGGCAAATGGTTCATAAGGTTGGCTAGAGTCGAGCGGACTGCCTTACCCCGAAATTCTAACTGTTGACTTCAGGCCAATGCACTCATTGAGCTACCCAAGCCGTTCGGTGTTTCTTGGCAACTGGCCGTAAAACGGCCGACGCGCTCTCTTGGTCGAACGCGTCACGGGCGGCTCGGCACAAAAGCGCTTCGGCGACTATACGCTCAGGTGGATTTGCGCGGCGAAATGCGCGCATTGGCATTCATAATCTGTCTCGTTGCGATACATTGGATTCTCAACCGAGCTGCTGTGCGAATGGATTATTCAAGCAGGAATTTCTGACGGTCGTGCTATTCTCTTGCCATTCATTAATGGTGGCACCGTACATGACCACATTTCGAGGCGACTGAAGGTTGGCTGATGACCCGGGAGAATCGGGAGGCACGAGTGGTATCCCTTGCGCACGATGCCGAAATCAGTTCGAGTATCTATAAGGAACTGCGCAAGCTTGCCGCCGCGAGAATGCAGTTTGAGCGAGGGAACCACACCCTTCAGCCCACCGCTCTGGTACACGAAGCCTACCTTCGTTTGGCAGATCAACCAGGCTCCGTATGGAAAGATCGTTCAAGGATTCTGGGTTTAGCGGCACATGCGATGCGGCACATCTTGGTCGATCACGCGAGGGCGCATGCAGCTGGAAAACGCGGCGCTGGAGCTGTCCAAATCACCCTCGACGAAGGACTATCCGCCTCGAATGAAGACCCGGTTGATATCCTAGCCATCGATGAAGCACTAAAGCGGCTTGCGGAGTTTGATTCAAGAAAGGCGAAGGTAGTGGAACTTCATTTCTTTGCCGGCTTGAGTTTCGACGAAATCGCAATGGCACTATCCGTTTCCGCTAGGACGATCAAGCGGGACTGGACGATCGCACGGGCATGGCTGCATCAGCAATTGGCACCTTAGCAAAGAGTCTCTGATCCAAATGAAAGGGTCGCCGGGGAATGGTTGTCCCCGGCGACCCTTTCATTTGGTCCGGATTATCGGGCGGCGACAAGAGTTTGCTCATCACCTTGGAGCCTCACCTCGCGCATGCGCGATTTCTTTTCCGACTTCCAGGAAGGGATATCGAGGTTCAAACGGCTGGTGGAAGGACACAGGATTCGGTGAAGGAAGTACCGGTCACCATACCTGTTAAAGATCAATTCGGTGCCTCGATCGGACTCGTGGTAGCTTTGGAGAGCGACAAGTCCTGAGGTGATCTGTCCGTCTGCACTTTTGATCTGGACCACTCCAGAGGACGGTGAGGAGATTGTGTATTTACCAGCGGGCAGCAACTTCGTCCCTACTGTGAAGTTGAAGGGAACGTTGGCCATCGCGGCGCGCTCCTGAGCCAGAACTCCGGCAGTAGCGCTGAGAAGCCCGACGGTGAGCAGGGCAATTGCACGGGTCGGTTTCATGGGGAAGTCTCCTTTGCTTGAAGTGTCGTGACTTCGACTGCCTTCACTCCAGAAAGCGAAAACTCTCAATAATTAGTGACACGCACTCGATTGTTTTGTTCGAGAATGTTCAATGGCATCGTTATCCTCACTGCGGTCATCGTCATTCGACCGAGTTTGTCTTCGAGCTGTTCCTCAACCGACACCTGCTGGCCAAAACAGAAGAAAGGTCAACACCACGGCAAGTGCCAGGCAAACAGCGGGATAGAAAGCGTTCAGTCATGCGGCGCGCTACCGGGTAGAGTGTGTCCGAGAGAAGCGCTCCTTGCACGTTGAGAGTTGAGATCGGATGGTTTTTATTTGGTTGGCGCACGACCCAGAACCAAGAATGACGGTCTATCTAATGACTTCCGAACGCAGCGCTGCTTACCAGTTAACTAGGAGCCGATCGTGGAAAATCATGTTGAAGCTGATGCATTCGCTTGCTAAGATGAGTGACTGTCAGAAGGATTCCTATGCCCAAGTTTGTCATTGAACGCGAAATGCCGGGAGTCGGAAATCTAACCGACGCACAATTGCGAGAAGCCTCACAGAAATCGGTTAGCGCCCTGAGGGCAATGGGTCACGAGATCCAGTGGCTCCATAGCTACGTAACCGGCGACAAACTGTACTGTGTGTATCTCGCCCCGGACGAAGCGACTATCCAGGAGCACGCGCGGCTCGTAGGCATTCCGGCCAATCGCATCTCTGCCGTTCGACGTCTCCTCGACCCGTCAAGCGCGGAATGAACGCCGGACACACGCCCAGGGCGGATGCGGATTTCAGTGCTTCACTTCAAGTCGTTCCGGCGAAAGATGCGGGAGACTTCGGACGCAACACTTCCTCTATAGCTCGTTCGAACGGTGTTGCCCAACCTTCCAACCAAGCCGCTGCACCAGCCTCGTTCGTCAGTTCTTGTCGTGCAGGCTCCAGAGCGGTCTCCAATTTGGCCTGTTCCGCAGGCGCCAGCCGGACGCCAATGTCTTGCCGTAATGCAGCCGCTGCGCCAGCCAGCCGCAGCGAACGGTGTGCCTCCAATTGAGCAGCGGCCAAGCTTGCGAAACATTCCAACAATCGGGCGATACCATTCTTATGTCCGAGGGCTTGGAAATTCGTTATGCTTTCCCGATACATCGCATGGGCGGTGAGATAGTCTCGCTGCTGTAGCGCCAGACTACCCAGATCAGCAAGCGTGCCCGCGATGCCCCAACGGTCTCCAATCGCCCGAAATGCCGACAAGGCTTGTTCGTACAGCGCCCGTGCGGAAACAGGGTCAAGCTGATCACGGGCAATGTCCCCCTGATAATTCAGCGACCAGGCGGCGCCCGCACGATCTCCAATCTCATTGAAGATTGCTGAACACTCCGCATGCAGCGAGCGAGCGGTACCAGAATCGCCATGCATATTGGCAACGTTCGCCAGATTACTAAGACAACGAGCAATAGACTCCTGGTCTCCCAGTTCGCGCCACAGCAGCAGGCTTTCTTCAAACAGAGTACGTGCAGCCGGAATGTCACCGTGGTTCCGAGCTGTAACCGCCATTCCATTTAGATAAACCGCAGCACCCTGTTTGTCACCTAACAGTCGTGAAATCTCAAGACTTTCCTGGTGAAGCCTGTATCCAGAGGCGTAATCGCCCTGCTCGCTCGCGAGCACTCCCGCGGCAAAGAGGGCGCGCGCACGCGCCTGCGTAGGAGCGGCAGCTCCCTCCAGTTCCAGCACCTTGCGAAGCCTGTCCGTGCCTTCGGCGGGATGTTCGGCCTCCCAGAAACGAAACAAGGCAGTGCCGAGACGTAGACCCCAATCAGCATCTCCGGCATCCGTTAGGCGCTCAAGCGCAGCGCGAAAATTATCATTTTCAAGCGCCAAGCGTTCCAGCCATTCTGCCTCACCAGTCCCGGCTTGCTCCGGCGCATCTTCTTCCGCGAGTACAAGGTAATAAGCCGCATGAGCGCGCTTGGTAAAGGCCCCTTCACCGCTTGATTCCAGTTTTTCAAGCGCGTACTCGCGAATGGTTTCCAGCATCATGAACCGCAATTCACCGTTCGACTGCTCGACCTGCTGCACCAAACTTTTGTCCACCATCGATGCCATTCCGTCGAGTAGATTCCAGCCAAGATCGACTTTTGCATCGCACACGGCTTCCGCCGCTTCCAGCGTGCAACCACCCGCAAAAACTGACAATCTCCGGAAGAGCTTCTGCTCCGCAGCACTCAACAGATCGTAGCTCCAATCGATAGCAGAGCGAAGCGTCTGTTGCCGTTGCGGCATGTCGCGTGCGCCCCCTGTCAAAAGATCCAACCGGCTTCTTAGGCGTGTCCGCATGGAAGAGGGCGAAAGAACTTTGACCCTGGCAGCCGCTAGCTCAATGGCGAGGGGTAAACCATCCAATCGCGCACAAATCTCGGTTATGGATGGCGCGTTTTCCCGGTTCAGTTCAAAGCCCGGTTTGGCTGCGGCTGCACGCTGCACAAACAGGGCAAGCGCTGGGTAATGTGAGAGAACCTCAAGCGGAAGCATGGCCGGCGAATCCGGTATCGCAAGCGTCGGCACCGGAAATTCATGTTCGCCGTACACGTGCAGTGCCGCGCGACTCGTTACCAGGATTTTGAGAGCAGGATCGATGGCGAGAAGCTCGGCCACTGTAGGTGCAGCCTGAATCAAGTGCTCGAAATTATCCAGCAGAAGCAGCATCGGAGAACGCATCGATTCTTTAAAATTCTGCTTGAGCGTTTCAATCGGCGACTGACCTCCCGACTCCCGAATCTTCAATGTCTGAACGATCACGGAAACGATCAAGCTGGGGTCGCTAAGCGAGGCAAGTGGAACGAAATAGATACCACCTTGAAAGTGCTCGACCAGGCCGCTCGCCACCTTTACTGCGAGACGCGACTTGCCGATCCCACCTGGCCCCGTGACCGTTACCAGGCGTACATCCTCGCGCAACAGAAGCCCCTTGGCGGCAGATATTTCGTTCTCCCGTCCCACAAACCCGGTTTGCTGCACCGGAAGATTGGTCGGGCGCGTCTCCACCTGCCCAACCGGCTTTTCAGGGAAACCCTCACGTATGGATGCAAGCTCGCGTGCAAGTTCTCGGGTAGAGCCGTAGCGCTTATCAGGCTGCTTCGCAAGGCACTTCTCGATAGCCCAACACAGCGGAGCGGGAACGTCGCGGCCGTTCATTCCGATCGGTTCGGGCTGATCCCTGAGAATGGCAGCCATCGTCTCCGCCGCTGTCTCCCTCTCAAACGCGCGTTTTCCCGTCACCATTTCATAGAGCACCGAACCGAAGGAGAATTGGTCTGAACGGAAATCCAGCTGCTGGCCTCTGGCCTGTTCCGGAGACATGTATCCCACCGTCCCGAGAACCATACCGGCTGAAGTCCGACATGTGGGGCTTTTGCCGCTAACGGGCACTGTTCCGCTGTCGGACTTCAGCATCGCCAGACCAAAGTCGAGGATCTTCACGAATCCGTCGTGCGAAAGCATCAGATTCTCCGGCTTTAGGTCTCTGTGCACGATGCCCGCTTCATGGGCGTTGGTTAGACCCTCTGCAAGCTGCACGGCAATTTCAATCGCGGATCGCAGCGGTGGCAAGCCGGAGACCAGGAGCTCGCGCACCGTCTTTCCCTTCACCAACTCCATCACGATAAAACCGCTTCCAGCTGCCTCGTCGACCTCATAAATCGTGCAAATATTTGGATGGTTCAGTGCCGAGGCAGCACGCGCTTCACGACCAAAGCGCCGAAGCGATTGGGGATCCTGGGCGAGTCTGTCTGGGAGAAACTTCAGCGCAACGTGACGACCGAGCTTCAAGTCTTCGGCTTCGTAAATTACGCCCATGCCGCCGGCGCCAATCTTCTGAAGAACGCGGTAGTGTCCAATCACGGTGCCAGTTAAGCCTTTTGGATCAGGCGACGGAAAGGTTCGCGATGAGGTTGGGAGCGCCCCTGCGTCGGCAAATGCGGGCGACTCAATAAAGCTTCCGGCTTTGTGGTGATGAGCCAGCAGTGACTCGACCTCGTGGCGCAGGTCCTCATCCTCGGCGCACGACTGTTTCAGGAACTCGCCTCGGCGGCTATCTTCCAGTTGCAAGGCGGCGTGAAAAAGCTGCTCAACTTGCTGCCAGCGCTCAGGTTCCATTGACGTAATCTCCGCTCAAGTCGCGTAGCAGCCAGGCTTTGGCTACCTTCCAATCGCGCATGACAGTCTCGGGAGAAACATTGAGCACCTCCGCCGTTTCATCCACACTGAGGCCTCCAAAGAAGCGCATCTCGACCACTTGGCTCTTGCGTTCGTCCTCCTTGGCCAGGCGATTCAACGCGTCATCGACGGCCACTAAGTCGGCACTGGCTTGTGGAGCTACCATCGGAGCCACATCCAACGAAACCTCCAGTGCTCCCCCGCCGCGTCTAAGCGACTTCTTGGCGCGTGCCTCGTCTGTGAGAATCCGCCGCATCTGCCGCGCGCAGAGGGCAAAGAAGTGGGCACGGCTTTGCCAGTCAATCAGCCTCAGATCGGAAAGACGCAGGTAAAGTTCATTGATCAGCGCAGTGGTTTGGAGAGTGTGGCCTTCATGTTCGCGCGCCATGCACCTCCTGGCCGCCCGGTGGAGCTCCCGGTAAACCTGAGGGGTTAGCTTCTCAAGGGCTCCCTCATCTCCCAGACGCCATGCCTGAAGCAGTTCTGTGATCTCGTGTCCGGGGAACTCGGTCATCCAAAGCCTCTGTGCCGCTAGAGGAAATCGAAGGAGGATACAGCAGACATTAGCACAACAGGCGCATATCCAACCCTCAGAACGGCAGAAATACTTTTTGCCGATGACAGGTTTTCACGACAGTTCTCGCTATATAAATTGACCGCAAAAAGAATCAGACGCGGTCGGTCGTAAGGCCATGATCCAAATCCAAAGGAGAACCGATATGACTAGCATCGCCAGAAACCGGATACCTGCAGCACTCTTCGCGTTAGCCCTGGGGTTCAATTTTGTGCATGCCGCGCTAGCGCAAACACCGAT
>JAJXXG010000961.1 GCA_021781255.1 Acidobacteriota bacterium | reverse complement strand
AGAGGAAGCCTGCGCGAAGCAGTTGGCGGAAGGCTGCGGTGTAGACGTCGCCGCGCTGGCTTTGTGCGTAAGGCGCGAAGGGACCGCCGAGGTCAGGACCTTCCTGCCATTGGATGCCGAGCCAGTGGAGATCTTCAAAGGCGGCGTGCACGTAAGAAGAACGGCTGCGGTCAGGGTCGAGGTCCTCCATGCGGAGGACGAGCGTGCCGTGCGCGGCGCGGGCGCGTTGATACGCAGCGAAGAAGGTGCGTGCATGGCCCAAGTGGAGATAGCCAGTGGGCGAAGGCGCGAGGCGGCCTCGGTAAAGGGAAAAAGAAGGGCTGGCCACAATGCTTTCAGTGTAGCCAGCCGGGCTGCGCTCTGGAGGAGACGCGGCCGCTAATCGGAAACGTCGTGGTAATGATGATTGCCGCTGTTGCCGTGATGATGGTCCATGTTGTCGTTGACGTATTTGTTGACGTAGTCGGGATCGACGGAGACCTGGACAACGTCCATCTCGTGGCCGTCGAGGTCGACGATGAAGAGGCCCATGCGCTTGCCCTCAGGGCGGGAGAAGATGAGGGTTTGTTCGCCGCCAGTGCGGCTGGTGGAGCGGACGATGCGGCTCCAACCTTCGCCAAGTTTCGCCACGACCATTCCATTGAGTTCCCTACCGTCGACGGGCGCGTTGAAGTGGTCGAACTCAGCGACGTGGATTTCTCCAACTCCGCCGTGCGAGACGTGGCGCGCGACGAAGCTGATGATGCCGAGAAACGGAATGCGCGTGGCGTGAGCGTGGTAGCGGTGGCCTATGGTGCTCACGACTCCGTTGAATCCGCTGCCACCATTGCCGGCCAGCACGACGACGGGAACTGAGAGGGCACACAGTGCTGCTGCAATCCAGAGGAAACGCCGCATGACTTGCCTCCTTACTTGATCTTCACCTTGGCTTTTACCTTGGTCTTCACGTTGACGCCGCTGAGCGAGGATAGGCCGCCGAGGCCCTTGAGCTCACCGAGTTGATCCATATTGATGGGGCCGAGGATGAGAACGATGGAGAGCTCCCTGGGCTCGGCGGAGAAGACGAACATGCCTGCGTTCTGCCCATTGACGGTTTTGACCATGACGTAAGTGGTTTCGCCGGTCTTCTTTTCGCGGTCACTGACGATGGTGGACCACTCGGGCCCTTCGAAGGCCTTGCGGAGGGCTTCAAGCTGGTCGAGAGAGTACTCGCCGGGCTTGTCGAACTCGTAGTCGCGGACGTAAATGCCGTCGAGGTTCTGGATGAGCTGTTGCGCGGCGGCGTCATCCTTGTCCTTGCCGTTCATGAATTTCGCGGCGAACTGGAGCATGTTTTTGCCGAGCGTGACCTCAGTGACGTTGCTGGCGCGGGCGGCGAGATCCTTCTCGATTTGCGGAGGGATGTTGAGCGGCGAGTTTTGCGCGAAGATGGGTGCGGCAAGGGCTGCGAGGCCGAGGGCGATGGTTGCAATGCGGACGTTCATGGCGAAGATCTCCTAACTTTCGGACCGGTTATTCCTGATCGCTGCCGTGCGAGGCGAGCTGGCGATTCATCTGATCCAGGGCGTGGTTGGTGATGCGGAAGGCGGTGAGCACCTGCTGGCGAAGCTGCTCGCCTTTGCGCTGCTCAGAGATGTGACGCCAGGTGAGCAGGCCGCCGAGGGTGCAGGCGAGGACGAGCGTGGCGGCGAGGCGCTGCCAGAGCACGACGCGATGATGGAGGCGGGCCGACTGCTGACGGCGGCGCGCTTCCATGAGGCGGCGCTTGAGCCCCGGCGGAGCCGGCTGGCGCGCGAAGGCCTGCCGCAGCTCGCGTTCGAGTTCGTCCTTCGGTTCAAACTCCACGGATGTACTCCTTCAAATGACTGTTGGCCTTGGCCCGCAGCAGCTTTAGTCCGCGCTGCAGGTGGCTTTTGACCGTGGCCACGGGCGCGTTGAGCGTGGCCGCGATTTCCTCGGGCGACAGGTCCTCCTGGTAACGGAGGATGAGAGCCGCTCGCTGCGCCTCAGGCAGGGTTGCGAGCAGTTGCTCGAGCCTTGCGCCGAGAGGCGAGAAGCGATCGTCGGCCGGCGCGCTTGGGTCGTCTTCCATTTCGACCCAGAGATCGACGCCGCGCACTCGCAGCCTGCGCATGGCATCGGCCGAGCGGCTCATGGCCACGCGGCGAAGCCAGTGGAGCACGTGGAGTGGTGATTCAAGACGGGGCAGGTTGCGATCCAGTTCAAGGAAGACATCCTGCGCAATCTCTTCGGCCAATCCGCGGTCCCCGGTCATGCGCCAGGCAAGCGAGAAGACCATGGACTGGTGCTCGTCGACGAGTTGTTCGAAATCGGGCTGCCAGTCAGTGGCCATCGCGTTCGCTTCTACTCTCTTATCCGCAGGAAAGTGCATGCCGGGATGCAAAAGATACGCGAAGAAGCGGAAAAAGGTTCAGTGGAGTGTTTTGCGGCGCGGAGAGGGGTTGAAGCGAGGACCGAGTCCTGTAGGCTGTTGGGAAGAGATGCAGGTGAGACGAATACTCATTGCGCTGGTGGCCCTGGCTTGGATGCTGGCCGTGCCGGGCGGGGATTTGGCGGCTGCGCAGACGGGGCCGATTGCGGACCACCACGCGCATTTGATGAGCCCGACGGCGGCGCGCCTGCTAAATGAAGGTGCGATCGGCGAGCCGAAGAACGGGGCCAACAATGAGCAGGAAAAGCCGCGTAGTGCATCGGCGTTGATTGCTGAGATGGATGCTGCCGGTATTCGACGCTCCGTGGCGCTCTCTGCCGCCTACCGGCTGGGCTCGCCTTTTGTGCATGTTCCTCACGAGGCCGCAGCTGTGAATGCCGAGAACGACTGGACCCTGCGGCAGGTGCGGATGTATCCGGGTCGACTGGTGGGGTTTTGCAGCGTGAATCCGCTGCGTGCTTACGCGCTGGCGGCGATCAAGCACTGTGCCAGGATCGGACTGCTTGGTGGACTGAAGCTGCACCTGGCCAACTCCGGGTTCCGCTTTGACAAGCCTGCAGAGGTTGAGAAGCTGCGCAGGGTTTTTGCCGCGGCGGATCGGCTGCGCATGCCGATCCTGATTCACCTGCGCAGCCGGAAAGACTGGCACGGCAGACGCAACGCTGAGTTGTTTATGGAGAAGGTGATGCCTGCGGCTCCGGATATTGCGGTTCAGGTTGCGCATCTGGGTGGCTGGGGCGGATATGACCGGGCGACGGATGAAACGCTCTCAACGTTTGCGCGGATTTGCACGGAGCATCCTGACCGTTGCCGGAACCTTTACTTTGATATTTCCGCCGTTGTGTTGCCACAGACGTATGCGCAGGCTGCACCGGGGAGCGACGACCGGCTGCTTTGGGACGAGCAGAAGGGTTTTACCGACGGGCCGGAGAGGCTGGCCGCGAATCTTCGGCGGATTGGGCTGTGGCGGATTCTGTTTGGCACGGACTGGCCGGAGGCGACGGCGAGCGAGTACATCCAGACGCTGCGCCGAGGGCTGCGGCTCAAGCCGGCGGAGATTGACCGGATCTTCCGGAATGTTGCGCCGTATCTTGGGGAGTAGGGAGTGGCTGGGAAAGACGTGTATCTTTCTCGACGGTGACGGACCATCTCTGCATCGAATCCCGGCGGAATCAAGCTTCTTTAAAAGACATGTCATCGTTAGACGCAACCGTACGCCCTGCCACCTGAGTTGCTCTATCATCCGTGTCATGGCCACTCCATGGATGCTCTCCGTCATCGCTGTTGTCGTCTCACTGGCTTCGCTCGTGGTCTGGCTATACCGACGGGCGGCGCACAAAGAGAACACTGAAAGCTGGCTGGTGACTGATGCGACAATTCAGTCTGTCGGCAAAGCTATTAGCTCGGGACGAGGTTCAATCGCGGTGGATGTGGCCGACTTTACTTATGTCGTGAATGATGAGTACCACTCCGGAAGGGCGAGGATATCCCGCGGCTTTTCTACAACTGGAGATAGCCGACCAAAAGAGCTGGTCAACAAGAAGTTTCAAGTGCGCTATGACCCGCGCAAGCCCGACAAATACGACGTCTCCGAGGCTGATGCAGGGGGTTTTCTCCTGGATCCGTATGACGATTTCTTAATGCATGACATCGACGACACCGGTATCTGGGATAGCTGACCCGGCCATGCAGGTTCGGTGGAGGTTCCCGACTTTTCAGAACAAGTCGGGGATGCTGGTGAAGGCGATGCGTGTGGGCGCAGCTTTGTATGCGGCGAGCATGGCGGCGGGGGCGAGGGCAGTGGTGCCGTATTTCTGATTGAGCTGGTCCATGGCGGCGAGCAGGCGGGTGCGACTTTGCGTGTTCTCAAGCGCGTCAAAGAGGTTGAGCGAGTGGAGGCGGTCGGGAACGAGGCCGGTGAGCTGGACGCCGATGAAGTAAGGCGCGTCATATTCGCCGCCGGCGGGGCGGGAGTCCCAGAGGCGGCGGAGGGCGGCGATGAGGGTCTGGTTGTCCTGGCACTCGGCGAGGCGGAGGTCGCGGTGCCAGCCGCGGGTGGGCACGCCGAAGCGGCTGACGGGCGCCTGCTGGCCGCGCGGAACGGAGAAGCCGATGGCGAGACCGATTCCGGAGGCCCAAAGGCGATTTGTGCGGAGGCGCATGGCGGCCTTGTGGAGCAGCTTGTGGGCGACTGCCCAGGCCTTCTCGACGGTGCGAAGGTCTGGCGCGAGGACATGGGAGTGGCTGATGGACTTGAGGTGCTCGGTCTCGGAGAGGTCGAAGTCTTCTCCGCGGAGCCAATGGAAGAGGCGCTGGCCCCAGACGGATCCCCAGAGATCGCCGGACTGCTCGGCGCTGAGGGCGAGAAGCTGCGGCATGGTGGTGATGCCTTTGGCGTTGAGGCGCTTCTCAGTGCGGGCGCCGATGCCGGGCAGGTCACGGAGTGTGAGCTGGGCGAGCGCTTCCGGCAGGATGTCGAGTGGGAGGGCGACGAGGCCGTCGGGCTTTTCCATGTCGCTGGCGATTTTGGCGAGGTAGCGATTGGTGGCAAGGCCGACGGAGGAGCGGAGGGATTCGCCGACCTGCTCACGGATGCGGGCCTTGACGCGGCGGCCGAGGTCGAGCGCGGCGAGGAGCGGGCGCTCGCGGCCGACGCGGCGGCAGGCCAGCTCGTCAATGGAGAGGACGGCGGTGACGGGAACGCAGCTTTCGACGGCCTGGACGATGCGGTGGTGGTAGTCAACGTAGAGCTCATGGCGCGCCTCGATGAGTGTGATCTCGGGGCACATCTTTTTTGCGTCGCCGACAAGGGTGCCGGTGCGGACGCCGAAGGCTTTGGCCTCATAACTGGCGGCGATGCAACAGGTTGTGTCGGCCATCATGGGGACGACGCCGACCGGGCGACCGCGGAGCTCCGGGCGGACCTGCTGCTCGACGGAGGCGAAGTAGGAGTTGAGGTCGACGAAGAGCCAGTTGAGGCAGGGGCCGAGGTTGGCGATGGAGTTGGGCGCGGAGTCGGGTGGCGGCTCGGTGGAGGTGGCGACGGGGCGGAATTCCTCGGGCCAGGCGTCTTCGGCGTCGTCCAAATTGCCGAGTCCCTCGTCTACCTGAATGCCGGGAGCGTCGTTTTGAAGGCGGAAGTCCGGGTTAGAGTCGCCGACCATTGCGGGATTATTTTCGTCTTTTATTCGCCATTGCGCAAGAGCGGATACAGGGTACTCAAGCAAATGGAAGCGGTGCTACACTGGGGGCGCCGGCACTGCGGTGCTTACGGCAATTGCTGAGTTGTTGTGGCCTTTCAAGAATATGCAAGGTCGCCGCTCCATGTTGGTCGCGTCGACTTGAATACTCTGGCTTCCAGATACAGTGACTCAGGAATTGCTTCAACCGCCCAAAGAAAGCCTGAAGCCGGGGCCGCAGGGCGAAAGCACGCGAGCGACAGAAGGTGGCGGTGAGATATGCATGGCCTGGTGCATTGGATGACGTCGAACGCAAGCCTGCTGGCGATTGTGGTGACGCTGGGCGTGGCGATTCTGCTGGTTTGCTGCATGGAGTGCACGAAGTGCAGCAGCAAGGAGAAGGACGACATTTTTAAACACCACGAGATGTGAAGGCTGAGCACGCGAGCGCAATGAAATCCTCCGGGAGGCCGGGGGATTTTTTATTTGAGCGGGCAGGTTGAGATTTGTGGTCTTTCACATCTCCAACGGCGGGAGCGAGACCTGAGGCAACTGAGATTTGTGGTTGGGAAAGTGAGGATGATCGATGAAGGAGGCGAGTGGGCTCACTGCACCGGTGGCATGAGGTACTGCTCGAAGTGGGCGAGGATGCGGGTGTAAAGGTGGCGGCGGTCGACGGGGCCGGCGATGGAGTGGGTTTTGCGCGGGTAGATCTGGAGGTCGTAGGGAATCTGTGCCTGGATGAGCTTCTGGATGAACTGAATGGTGTTTTCGAGGTGGACGTTGTCGTCGCCGGTGCCGTGGACGAGAAGGAGCCGGCCGTGGAGATTGGCGGCTGAGTTGACGACGGAGAAGTCCTGATAGGCTTCGCGGTCCTGCGAGGGCTGGCCGAGATAACGCTCGGTGTAGATGGAGTCGTAGTCGAGCCAGTTGGTGACGGGAGCGACGGCGACACCGGCGCGGAAACGATCAGAGTGCGTCATGGCGTAGAGAGTGAAGGTGCCGCCCCAGCTCCATCCCCACCAGCCGAGGCGTTTGGGATCGAGCTGCGGATATCTGGCGAGAACATCGTCGAGGACGGTGAGCTGGTCCTGAAGCTGGACGGGGCCGAAGTTGTGGTATGCGGCCTGGGCGAAGGCGCGTCCTCGATTGCCGGTGCCACGATTGTCCGTGTGGAGAACGGCGAAGCCATGGTTGGCGAGGACTTCGTCAAAGAGAAGGCCATCGGTCCATTTATCAGCGACCTCCTGCGGGCCGGGACCACCGTAAGGATTAAGGATTAGCGGGACGCTTGCGGGCTGTGTGGCTGCGGCGGGCAGCAGCAGCGTGGCGTAGAGGGTGGAACCGTCCTTTGCCTTGACCTGAAGCTGTATGGGCGCATGGAGATTCCAATTGCTGAGGCTGCTGGACTGCCAGAAGGTGCGGCAGGTGTGGCCGATGACGCAGAGCTGCAGGCTGGGCGGGTGCATGCGCGTGGAGAACTTGTCTACGAATGCGCCGATTTGAGGCGCGAAGGTTGCGCTGTGGCTGCCGGGGCTGGAGGTGAGCTGCGTTTGTTTACCATCGAAGTTGACCTGCCAAATTTGCTGCTGGAGCTGATCGCCTTCGTTGGAGGCGCAGTCAACAAGCTTCTCGTGGTGATCGACGCGATAGATTTTTGAGACGTCGAAGTCGCCGCTGGTGAGTTGACGAACGAGAGCGGCTTTGCTGGTGCGCTCAGGATGATTGGCGTCGAAGGCGTAGAGATAAATCTGATTGTGGCCGTTGGTCCAGCTGGTGAGGACGATGGAGCCATCGGCGACGGAAACGTCATAGTCCTCGGGAAGGAACTTGTCGTCGGAGATTTCGAGGACGGGATGGGCATCGCCAGAGCGCGCATCGGCGAAGTAAATGGTTTTGTGCTGATGGTCGCGCGAGAGAGTTTCAATCCACAGGGTGTGAGGATTAATCCAGCCGAAGCGCGGGATGTAGTCCTGACCTTCCTGGATGGGGATGTGCATCCACTCGACACGGCCGCCGTTTGCGCCAACGACGCCGACGCGAACGGTGGGATTGGGATCGCCGGGCTGGGGATAGTACTGGAGGTAGGTGCTGGCGTGAGTGGGAATCCAGTCTGTGATGGGATAGAGAGGCACGCCGATTTCATTTGTCTGCAGGAAGGCGATGGATTTTGAGTCGGGCGACCAGAAGTAGTTGCTGCGCACGTCGAGCTCTTCCTCATAGACCCAGTCAACCCAGCCGTTGAAGACGTGCGAATTGTGCGTTGGGACGATGATCTGCGTGGGCGTGCCGGGCGTGTGCAGGTGGACAACGGCGAGACCCTGATCGCGGATGAAAGAGATGGCTTCGCCATTGGGAGAAAACTTGGGGTCGTCGCCGGAGGCCTCGCCGGCGAAGGCAATCTGGAGACCGACGCCGTTGGCGAGATCGAAGAGCCAGAGACGGCCGTTGGAGTCGAAGAGAAGATGGCGCGAGTCAGGCGCCCAGATGTAGCCGGCCTGGCCATAGCGTGCGCGGTGGTCACGGTCGCGCTCAGAGATGTTGCTGTTGGAGAGCGAGGCGATTTTGGAGCGGCTGATGAGGACGTGGGACCTGCCGGAGTGGGGGTCGAGGTCAATCATCTCGCCGCCGTCGATATAGGTGAGGTGGCGGGAGTCAGGCGACCATTCAATGCCCGTGGGAAGCGTGCCGTAGAGCGGGCCGTTGGCGTAGATGTCCTTGATGGTAAGCGGCTGCGAAGACTGCTGGGCTGCGAGAGGAAGTGCAGAGAAGGCAAGAGTTGAGACCGCGGCAAGAGCAAATGGAAAGAAGAGAAGAACGGCGGCTGAACGCTTCAAAGGGATGTTCCTCCGACAGGAAGGCCCGCACGAACAAGGTGTCTTGAAATACGGATATGGCGGACGCCCAGCCATGAGTTTAACGCAGCAGAGCATGCGGGCGGGGCATGCCAGGCAGGCGCAGGATGTGCGATGGAAAGGCCTTTGCGCACACGTGGGGAACGGTGTAGGCTCGCGGGCATGCACTGGGCAACGCCGGAGGAACGACGCAAGCTGGGCCAGGCACGACGGAAGCAGGTGGGTCGCCAGCAGCACGATGAGCTGCGCGCGAAGGCGCGGCAGGGGACGGCGCTGGAATTGCTGGAGAGGGCAGAGCGGGGCCGACTGGCGGCGCTGGTGCGGCTGAAGCATGAGCGTATGGCCGAGTCGCCGTTTGGATATTTTCGCGGGGCTGTGGCGGTGATGGCGGCGGACCTGTCGCGGCTGCCGAATACGGGGATTGGGTCGCAGATTTGCGGGGACGCGCATGTGCACAACGTGGGCGCGTTTGCCGCACC
>JAJXXG010000965.1 GCA_021781255.1 Acidobacteriota bacterium | reverse complement strand
GCTTGCGAAGAGTTTCCACCGTGTTCAGCTTCTGCACTCCATCTGGATTCCTGCGCCCGGGGCATTGGGGCAGGCTGTAACCCACCATCTTAGTGGACGCCGCACTTCATGTCTTTCGCGGGCAGGGAGTCTGCTTGAAGAATGCAGCCGGGTCAGCCGTGTCCTGGCTGGGCTTCCGGCTCATGAAATCGCATGAAAATGGTTTGAATTGCATTTTCGACCCTATCCCCAAAAACTTCCCGGCGTGCAGATGTTTCACGCGTAAAATGCAGTATGGTTTTCGCGCGGAAGGCAACAGGGCCTAAGTCTCAATCGGCGTCGCACTTGGCGCTCCCCGTGGTTTGCATTGTCACGCACCAGGAGCCGGAGTTTCTCGACGCGGTAACTCCGGAGCTGTCGCCCTGGTTCCAGGTTGTCGTTCGCGGCGCCTACGACGACCTGGCCCGATGGACGCGCGAAGCCCAGGTCGCAGCAGTCCTCCTGGAGCTCGACCTCGAGGTAGACGATCCATCCGGCGGCCTGGCCGTCCTTCACGAACTGCGCCAGTTGAACGAAGACCTCACTCTTCTGTCCATGTGCCGCAGAAGAGCACCCGCATTGGAAAAGCAGGCGCTCAAAGCCGGCGCTGACGCTCACTTCCGCAGCCCTCTCAATGTGGCCGAGCTGCGCATGGTCCTCGTCGACCACGTCCGCCGCCGCTCAGAAGAAGCCGAACGCAAGCGCATGCGCGAGCAGGCGCTTGAGTCCAGCCGCTTCCAGGACTTCATCGGCGCCAGCGAACCCATGCGCCTCGTCTATGACGCCATCCAGCAGATCGCCGGCAGCAACATCAATATCCTCATCCGCGGCGAAAGCGGCACTGGAAAAGAGCTCGTCGCCCGCGCCATCGTCGCCCTCAGTCCACGCGCAAAAAAACCCTTCATCCGCCTCAACTGCGCCGCTCTGCCAGAGAACCTCGTCGAGTCAGAACTCTTCGGCAGCGAGCGCGGCGCCTTCACCGGCGCCACCGAGTCCCGCCCGGGCCACATTGAGCTCGCCGACGGCGGCACCCTCTTCCTCGATGAAATCGCCACGCTCACGCTGCCCCTGCAAACCAAGCTCCTCCGAGTCCTCGAAGACCACCACGTCCAGCGCCTCGGTGGCCGCACACTGCGCAAAATTGACTTCCGCCTTCTCTGCGCAACCAACGAGCCGCTGGAAGAAATGGTGCGAACCGGCCGCTTCCGCGAGGACCTTTACTACCGCATCCATGTCGTTCCCATCCAGATTCCTCCCCTGCGCAAGCGCAACGGGGATATCCCCCTCCTCTGCGACCACTTTCTCCAGGTCCATTGCACCGCCAACGGCATGCCGGTCAAGCGGCTCTCCCCTGAAGCACTCTCCGTACTTGAAGAGCACAACTGGCCTGGCAACGTCCGCGAGCTCGAAAACCTTATCCAGCGTCTCGTTGTCACCACTCGCCACAATGAGATTGACGCCGGCGATCTACCCACCCGGGTAGTCGAGAAGAGCCTCGCCGCCCAGGAAGCCATTCTCATCCCGGAAGAGGGCACGGACCTCGACGAGCAGCTGCGCCAGCTTGAAATAGCTCTCCTGCAAACTGCCCTCCGCCGCACCAGGGGAAGCAAAGCAGCAGCAGCCCGCCTGCTCAGAATCGACGTGCAGCGCATGAAGTACCTCTGCCGTAAACACACGATAGAAGTATGAGTTAAAGTCTGAATGGGTTAAAACTTAACCGCTTATGGGGTAATTTCTCACCCATCCATAGAAATCGTCCCTGAATCGCAAAATCAGGCACCGCCAGCAAGTTGCATTATTTCAGTAGGATAGAAAATAACCACCGTGTCTGCCCAGTTTGGCATAGGGAATGCAATTAAACAGGGCGTAGCACAACCATTCAATTCCTTGGAGGACATCAAGACAATGGCAATTCAGAAGAAGTCCCTCACGAATGCGAAGTCGGCCTCGAAGTCAAACACGAAGCAGGCCCCGAAGGCCAATTCGCCCCTCAACGCCGCCAAGATGGCCACCGCGATGAGAACCACCATGAAGACCACCATGATGACCACGATGAAGCCGGTTTAAACCCGCCACAGGTGAAGCCGAGGGAGATCATTCGCGGTTGAAGCTTACTGTGCTTGACTCGTCCCTCTTCATGATCGGAAAAGCGATAGCCAATCGACTTCGACCCTGACGTTAATCGAGAGATAGGCATATCGCAGAAATCACAGAATCCCAGAGGAGATACTCGAATGACCATCAAGAAGAAGTCACTGATCAGCGACAGCCCGGTTGCAAAGTCCACCACGAAGCAGGCCCCGAAGGCCAACACCCCCCTCAACGCCGCCAAGATGGCCACTGCAATGAGAACCACCATGAAGACCACGATGGCCGCAAAGATCATCAACGCCAGGACTTTCGTGTAGTCATCCCGGCTTCGAGACCTCAGGTAAAGCGCAGGGGCTCAAAAGCGAAGCAGCCGATTCGCCGCTCCGAGCCCGGTAGTTCATGGCGCAAACGCACTCTAGATTTCTTGTCAGTCGATCTGCGGATTCCACCTGCGCACGTTCCCATGCAAACGGCGGCCTTTGAAAGGTCGCCGCTTTTGTTTCACCAGATGTGCGCTTTCACAAGGTCATATCCTACCGTCACAATGCGCTCGGCAATGCTGCGCCGCACGCCGAAGATCTTCGCCTCGCCGGATAGGCCAAATGGCTGCTGACCCTCCTCGCCCGGCAACGGAATGCGGGAGCTGTAGAAGACCGGCAAAGTCATTCCCTGATACTTCTGTTTGGCAATCAGGCCTGCAGGCAGCGGCGCGGCATCCCCGCCTGGAGGCGCAAGCTTTAAGCGGAGTACAGAGAACTGCCCCGGCAAAACCAGCGCTACTTCAGCGCCAGGGGGAATGCGGTCCAGGGCGCCGGACGGTATGTAGACCCGGGCAACACGTGGGCCGTCATCGGCAAGATCGAGAAGCGGCTGCCCAGTGGCAACATCCTGATCGCGCAGCAATGCAGGATCAGCCGTCAGTATTGTTCCGTCAACCGGCGCTTTCAAAACAAGAGATGACTGCGCCTCGCGGGCAATCCCAGTGAACTGTTCCGCGGCATCCTGTTCTGCTGCCGCGCTTCCGATGCTCTGGCCTTGCATTTGCGCGCTGAATGCCCGAAAGCGCGCGCTGCCGGCCTGGTCGGCGGCATAGGACTGCATGGAGGCGGCGGCAATACTGGTCAGCCGCAGCAACGGTTCGCCGGCATGCACGGTTTCACCTTCGCGCACAAATACAGCGGTTACACGCCCGGGAACCGCCGCGTGCAGCGTGTGCGCGTGCATCGGCTCAATTACGTAGTAGGCGCTCTCGCGGTCGCGCCACAGCGGCAGGAGAAAAAGGGCCAACACCAGTACTGTGCCAACCGCGTGAGCCGGACGCCATCGCATGTTTACGTCAAGCCGCTGCTCCCACACTTGCCCGAGCACGCCTCGCATGGAGCGAAGTCGCGAGCGGAAGATAGCAAATGCCAGCGCGCCAGCCGGGATGAGAGCAAACTCGGCCATCCACTTGTACGAGATATTGAAAGCGAATCGCACAACGACAAACAGCAGCGTGTAGCTGTACAAGCCTGAAATGAATGCGTAAACAACGAAGAGCGGCGCACGCCGGCGCGGCACAACCGGCACCGCAACCGGCAAGCGAAGAATATGGTTCTGGAACCATGCGGAAAGGAACGCCGTGGACCGCTCTTTCAAGTCGGGAATCTCTATCGCTTCTGTAAGGAAGTAATAACCATCCAGCTTGATGAGCGGGTTCAGGTTGAGTACAACAACGGCGATACCGGTGAGGAGAATAACCTGGTACATGAAGTCATGCAGCCAGGTTCCCGGCGCTGTATTGAACCAGACAATCATCGCAAGTCCGCATATCATCAGCTCAATCCAGATGCCGGCGATGATCGTGGCCAGCCGCTGCAGCTTGGTCGCATAAGCCCAGCTTTCGGTTACATCGCAATAGAACGCGGGAGCAAGATAGAGAAACATCAGGCCCATGCTGTGTACCTGCCCGCCAAAATGCTTGCAGGTGAGGCCATGTGCCGATTCATGAATGAAGCCGACGATGAGCAACAGAAGCCAGAACTGCACAAAGTCCAGTAAGCTCTTGTTGGTAAAGGTGTAAAACGTCACGATGTCCGGTTCCATGAACTTCCAGGTGGATACGAAGACCGCAACCTCAAACACAAAAAGCAGAACGGCCGCCAGCGCACACCAGCGGCTGTAGATAAAATCACCCACTGCTCGATCGAGCCAGCCAAGATAGCGATCCGGATCCCAGGCGGAGAAGCTGATATGCGCCAGGTTCACCTTCGATCTGCTGCGGCGTTCCCGCTGAGCAATCAGCTTTGCATTGAGAGCAAGATTCTTTTCCTGCGGCGTCTTGTACCATAGGCCAGACTCTTCAAGGCCATCGGCAAACTGGCTCACATCTTCCGCACCAATCCAGGAGCCAGTCTGGCTTGAAAATAACTCGGCAATCTCCTCAAACGAGCGGACGCCGTCAAACAGTTGCGCAAGCTGCCACTGAGAAGGCGAGAAGCGAAAGAAGTTTGCCTTCTCGCGTTGCAGAATGCCGACGACGGGCTCGCCATCGAGCACGTCTTCGCGGACGATCAGATCCGGATCCAGACGCGGCGGCCGGCTGCGTGCGATCCGTGCCTTGGGAATCTCCGGCAGTGCTGCGTCGAGTGCTTCACTCAGGTTCATGGCGCCAGACGTACCTGCATTGTCATTCCCGGTTTGAGCAACCGCGATGGGTTCACGACCGCTCCCACCACCTGCACACTGCCGCTTGCAGGGTCCACAACCGGGCTCACACGGAGAATCCGCGCGCGTTGGCGCAGTGCGGGATAGTCCGCGGTCGTGAGTTCCAAAGCTTTGCCGCTTGAGAACCCACCCATCGCCGTCTCGGGAACCGTAAAAAGAACATGCAGCGGCGCTTCAGCCGTAATCCAGAAGAGAACATCGCCGGCTTTGACCTCCTGGGCGAGGCGCGCCGAACTGCGCCCCACAACACCATTGAATGGCGCGACGATGCGCGACTGCTCCAGTTGCGCCGTTGCCCCGTGCAGGTCTGCCTCTGCGGCCAACTCCTCCTGGCGGTAACGGGCAACTTCGTCAATGGTTTCGTCAACACGATACTTCGCGTGCTCCCAGTTTTCCTCGCTGATAATTTTGTCGGCGCGCATGCTGTCT
The DNA here is from genome assembly GCA_021781255.1 of Acidobacteriota bacterium. Next base: position 3,729 of record JAJXXG010000965.1, on the reverse strand, counting down.
GCACGGCGCAGGTCGGCTTCTGCGGTCTTCTGCTCAGCCTCCCAGCTGCGAGCCTCCGCCTCCGCCGCGGCAATATGTGCCTTATGCGCTTCGCAAATTGAGCGCAGGACGCGGTCATCGAGCATGGCCAGCACCTGGCCCTGCAGGACGCGATCGCCAATCTGCACGGCAATGCTCATGATGCGGCCATCGCGCTCTGCGGAAATGTCGGCCTGCTGCTCAGCTACGAGCGGGCCGGTGGTTGTAAAGGATTTCGGATCAGTCCCGCCGGGCTGCGGCGCAGGCGCTGTGGCGGGAGTGGGAGCCGAGCCGCTCAATGCCGTCTTCCCTTCTGCTCCATCAGCGGTCTTGGCCTCTGTATGCGTATCGCATCCCGAGATAAAGGGCAAAACCCCGGCTGCCACGCAGAAGGCTGCAGTGGCAAAATGTGCTCGGCGCGAACAAAGACGTCTCATGCGTTTCACCAACCAATCCAATCCCACAATGTCTGCCATATCCACAGCGCCGGACGGCGCAGCAGCACATAGCCGGCCGGACGCCAGCCAATGAAGATTTTGCCGCGCCCTGACATGCCTGCGCGCAGGGTTGCATCGAGATTCGACAGCGGAATCTCGGCCGTAAACGTGCGCTCTCCATCGGCGGCATGGGCCTGAGGGCTGACAACGGCAACACGGCCATGCCAGGTCCGCTGCGGATAGCTGTCGAGCTTGATGGCTGCGCTTTGCCCGGGATGGAGCAGGGGTGCGTCACGCTCTGCAAGCGCGATTTGCAGGGTTGCGGAAGTAAGATCAAGCACCTGCGCAAACGACGCTCCGGCATCCAGATGCGCCCCCGCAATGTTCTGCAGGTTGGGCGTGACGACGATCCCCGCGATCGGGGAGCGCAGCTCCGCACTCTCCAGGCGACTGTGCGCACGCGCCACCTCTGACCGAAGATACTCAGTCCGTGCGCGGTCGGCTCCGGCTTGCGCCGATCCGTGCGCCAGGTCGCTGTCCATGACCAGCGTTGCTTCCTGGTACTTCGCCTCGGCCGCAGCCAGGTCAGTGCGCCACTGCCAGTCGTTCATTGCGCCCAGTTCGGTCCCGGCGCTCACCCTCTGTCCTTCGTGCGCATAAACTGTGGACACATTGCCGTCCATGGGCGCGGCAACTGTAACCAGATGCTGGGGTGCGATCACAGCGTCCCCCGATACGCGCATCGGCAAAGGGCAGAACAACAGAAAAAGCGCGCACACAAGAGCCGCCACGCTATAGGTCAGCCGCCGACTGCGGCTGCTGCGCAGCAATGCCCGCTTCTTTTGCATCAAAGGCTCAATCAGGCCAATCAAGGGCACTTCGCGATAGAGCATTGCGTTGCGAATGGCAACCGTAGCCTGCCCTGCCAGCACTTTGATCATCTCGATGTGAGGCACATCCAGAAAATCCGGGTCGCTGCTTTCATACTCCAGCACCCCAACGCGGCCCTGGTCATCGTTCAGAGGCAACGCATAGAGCGCGCGAAAGCCGCTCTCGTCGAAGTATTGCGCGATCACCGGCGGCAGGGCGGCTTCGCTCTCGGCGTTCGAGTCTTCCCGCTGGCGGAGATGCACGAGTTCAGAGTGCGAGGAAAGCCACTGCATCAGCCCGCGCAACCGCTCCACCTGCACATCGCCAAGTGGCAGCGCAGCCATGCCTGAGACAGCCTTCAATTGGAGGCGTCCGCGATGTTCAAGCGCGATAGAGCAACGCTCGTAAGGCAGCACGTTCTGCGGACTGTTCACGATAATCTGCAGCAAACGATCCAACCGCAGCGTGGATGTGATCTCCGAACTGACGTGAACGAGCGTCTTCAGAATTTCAAGCTTGCGCTCGGCCAGCATCAGACTCGCATTTTTGAGAGCGCTGCTGATCGTTTCCGCCACAGACATCAGAAAGAACTCGTCGTCCTCGTCGAATGGGCGTCCCTCTCGATTGACGCCTTCGAGCACGCCAATCTCTGCTTCGTCCTGCAGCAGAGGAACCAGCAGTGCATTCGTGACCAGCGGAACGTCGCCTCCACGATCAGCGCTTGCGTTGCGCAGCGCGAGTCGCTCATCGTCCGCGTCCGTAATGATCAGCGGCTCACCGACCTCCGCCATATCCCCCACATACCCCTCGCCGGCCGCCTGCGTCATCCGAAGACTGACCGTCGCATCTTCGCCGCAGCTGGAGACCAGCCGAAGATCGTCGCCGTCAAACATCCAAAGATGGATTGCCTGACAGGGCAGCATCACTGCGACCTTCACCGGGACCATCGCAATCACCGCATCCAGCTCAAGCGTTGAATTCAGCGACTTTTCAAGGTCGTAGAGCTGCGTCATCCGGTGAACAGAGTCCAGCAGAGTCTGGCGCTGGCTCTCAAATTCCTCCGCCGCAAGAATTGCAGGCGGCGCCATTTGAACCATGGGGGCAAGCGGCTCAAGGTCCCGCATCCGCAGATGCGCAGAGAAGCAAACAATCTCGATGACACCAATCAGAGCGTCGTGACTGGTCAAGGGAATGTAAGCAATCGAAGCGATGGAGCGAGATGTGTGCAGGTGCGCATAGTCTTCCCGCCGGATGTCAGCCGCGGTATAGATGATGGCCTGAGGATCATCCGTGAGCAACGGTGCAACCAGCCGGGAATCTGCCCTGATCGAAGCCTGCTCCACAGAGATTTCGCCAGCCACAGCCAAACCTGTCCATGATGCTTTGCCGTCGCCCGGTGAAAGCCGGTGGACCGCACAGCCGCAGTCAGGTAGCTGTTCCACGATGGCAGTCGCAATAAGGGCCGCCCGCGTGGCCGGATCCGGCGCGGTCAAAAGCGATGCAGCAACCTCGACAGCTGCACTGGTTAACTGAGACATATTCAAAGTGGCTCGGCGACTGCAATATCCCCAGCTTGACAGTCAAACTCCGTATATGTTTTCTGGAGTAGTTGGAGCCTAGCAAGCCAGGATTGTTATGTAAAGCAAATTTGTCAGGCAGATGAGGGAATCCGTGGATTTGGACATCAAGCAAAGTGGTGGTATCTGCACGCTCAAGGTGAAGGGCCGTTTGACGAGCGGCGAACCCGTCAACCAATTCGAAAATGCATTCCTTGCTGCGCTTAACGACGGCCACATCCAGCTGATTCTTGATCTGGAGGCCATGCCCTACATTGACTCCTCGGGCATTGGATCCATCGTGAATGCATTGCGTCTCTCGAAAAAAGCCGGGGGCGACACCAAACTTGTGAGCCTGGCGCCCTTTGTCTCAAAGACATTCAAGATGGTTGGAATTCTTTCCCTTTACAGCGTCTTTCAGTCCGAGGCAGAGGCCGTCGCCGCGTGCAGTGGTTCGTGAGCGTATTTGAAGCTTCCGCCTGCGAAGACCCGGGCATTTGCCGCTTTTCCACAAATGGAAGCAAGTTCAACTGCCGCATTGAGCCATCTCATTACAGGCCCTGAGGAAAGTTCTTTCAAACTGATACCCGCCTCTTCCATACGGACCTGTGGGGACATTGCAACGTCCGGGTGATTGCTCCGGCGAACCTCGATGGTAGACTCATGCCGTAGTCTCCACCGGGGAAATTCTGGACTGCAAAGGGCAGATGAAATGAAGCTTCGGACGATGCGGGCCGTCGATTACTGGATCGGGATACCGCTGTGCTTCTTGTGTACACAGCTGGTGCGGCTGCTGGGCAGGGGGAGAGGGCCGGAGAAGCCGCGCCGCGTTCTCTTCATCGAGCTGT
>JAJXXG010000587.1 GCA_021781255.1 Acidobacteriota bacterium | reverse complement strand
TGATCTCTCGATCATGGACCACCTTTTGCGCGCTAAACCGGAGGCCATTGTGGCAACCGGTCAGGAGCACTTGAATGGTCATGAGGATATCGCATTTATGACCTTGTACTTCCCAGACAAAGTGATTGCGCATATCAATGTCAACTGGCTTTCACCCGTAAAGGTCCGGACAACTCTCATTGGTGGCGAAAAGAGGATGCTGGTCTGGAACGATCTGGAAGCGGATGAAAAGATCAAGATATACGACAAGGGCATTAACATAACGAACCAGGAAGGCGTCTACAAACTACTTGTCAGCTATCGCTCGGGCGACATGTGGGCACCACAGCTGGAACAGGCCGAGGCTCTCGACCGCGAGCTCTCTTATTTCGTGGAGTGCATCCACAATGACGTGGAGCCATTTAATAATGGCGAGGCCGGTCTTCGTGTCGTAAACATGCTTGAGGCGGCCAGTGCATCAATGAAGCAAAGAGGATCAATCATGTACCTATAGGGCATCGAAGCGTGCGCTTCTATGGATGACACTCTTAAACCCCGCCAATGATCAAGGAGCCGCCGTGAAGGAAGTCGTAGTAATGGGCAAGGGAGCACTCGCCATCCGTGTCGCAGAATGTGTGCAGCAGTCATCCAATTACTCGGTCAGTGTGATTGTTCCTGTCATGCCAGAGCCGACATGGACAGAGTCTTTTGCGTCATGGGGTCGCGCAGCGGGCATCACTGTCGTCGATTCTGGAGCTTACAAGGATATTCCGGCTCTTACGGACACTGATCGCAAGCTGCCGCTAGTCATCTCAGTCTTCTACGACAAGATCATCAAGCCGTGGTTTATTCAGAGATGCGAGAAAATCATCAACCTGCACAATGGACCCCTGCCAAAGTACCGGGGTGTATCGCCCATTAACTGGGCGCTGAAGAACGGTGAAGTAGAGCATGGACTGACGATCCATGAAATCACTGAAGGGATTGATGACGGTCCCATTATCGCTCAACTAAAGTATTCCATCTATCCGCAGATTGATGAAGTCATCGATGTGTATAAGCGGTCTCTGGAGTACGGGCGAGTCTTGTTTGAGCAGACGCTCCCGTTGATCGACAGGATTGAACCGAGAGAGCAGGCGCATCAAGAGGCAGTGTATTACTCCAAGCAAGACAATGTCCGACTCGGCGAGCGCACGAGCTTTACCAGACCTAAATAGCGATTGCACAAATATTAGATATCCAGCAAAGCCGGCGTATTCCTTATGTCTAACCAGAAGATTCAATGATGGAGCCATACTATGACAACTCACTTTGAAGTTCCTTTCCTTGACTTGATCACCCCCCATCAAGAAATGCAGGACGAACTGACGCAGATCTTTCATGAGACCTTGCGGAGCGCCGCCTTCATTGGCGGAAGAGTCGTGGAGCAGTTCGAGGAAGCCTTCGCGGAGTTCTGCGGTACGCAATGTGCGATTGCCATCAGTAGCGGCACGGATGCATTGCGCTTTGCGCTGATGGCGAGTGGAGTGAAGCCGGGCGACGTTGTCGTCACGGTTCCAAATACCTTTATTGCGACGACGGAAGCGATCTCACAATGCCGCGCGATACCTGAATTCATAGATATCGATGAGTCCACATACAACTTGTCTGTGGTGATGCTGCAGCGATTCCTTGAGATGAAATGCATTCGTGACAGTTCGGGAGCATTGATCAGCCTTCGTAATGGAAGGCCGGTCACCGCGATTGTGCCCGTCCATCTGTATGGGCAGATGGCGGACATGGATGGGATTATGGCGCTTGCCGAGCAATACGGATTGCGTGTGGTTGAGGATGCGTGCCAAGCGCATGGCGCGGAATACTATTCCGCGCGACAAGGACGCTGGTTGAAGGCAGGTTCGGTAGGGCAAGCTGCAGCGTTCAGCTTTTATCCGGGCAAGAATCTCGGCGCGTGCGGAGAGGGCGGCGCTGTGACCACCAACAACCCGGCGATTGCACAGAAGGTGCGCATGCTGCGGGACCACGGCCAGGTGGAAAAGTACTATCACGACGTTGAAGGATATAACGGGCGCCTGGATGCGATGCAGGCGGGCTTCCTGCGGGCCAAGCTCTATCGCCTCGCGGAGTGGAACCGTCAGCGGAGCTCCCACGCCGCAGCCTACACGCACGGACTTGCGGGAGATCAAACCATCGGTTGCCCGCAAGAGATAAAGGGGTCTCGCGCTGTCTATCACCTCTATGTCATTCGCACGAGTGAGCGCAAGGCCCTGATGGATCACCTACGGAAGCACAAGATTGGAACCGCGATTCACTATCCTGTGCCACTGCATCTGCAGAAGGCCTATCGCGCGCTTAATTATGTGCAGGGTGACTTTCCGGTGACGGAAGAGGTGTCGAATGAAATCCTATCCCTTCCTATGTATCCGCAGCTCGGAGAGGACCAGCGCGCCACAGTCATTGCAGCCATTCTGGACTTCACAGAAGGGACCCTTCGTAGCGCAGTGTCCAAAGCACATGTGCAAGTCGGCACGGCCGTAGAGCAACTCGGGTCAAGAGTATAGGGCGGCTCGCATTTGCCGCGGCCTAATCTGCTTCATCCCTCTGGCTGCGAAGAAGCAGATTGTGCCGAGATATGATTTCCTGTGATGTTCGGCATGAAGCTACGTCCACCATGCCATGACTCTGCTCTGGTCTGGGTAAATACCATCTCAGCATCTACGGCCTTCTCTTCTAGTCCTTATCCCAAGAGATAAATAATGAAAAGGTGCCACTATGCCTGCTCTTCCTCTGTATGTCATCCTTACGCCGGCCCGGAATGAGTCGCAGTACATTGAGCGCACGCTGCGGTCTGTGGTTGCGCAGACGTACCTGCCGGCGAAATGGGTCATTATTGACGACGGCTCGACCGATAACACATCGGAGATTGCTCGCAGGTATGCTGCTGATCATCCATGGATTGAGATCATTGCCATGCCAAAAAGAACGGAACGGAATTTTGCCGGCAAGGTAAATGCGTTCAAGGCGGGATATGAGCTGGTGAAGCCGCTTGACCCTCAGGTCATCGTGAATCTAGATGCTGATCTTGAGATTGTTCCCGACCATTTTGAATATCTCCTGAGACAATACGAGGAAGACCTGACGCTCGGCGTTTGGGGACCTGTGTTCCGCGAAGGGGATATGCAGTACGATTACCGCTTCTCCAATATTGAAAATGTGTGCGGCGGATGCCAGATGTTCCGGCGAGAGTGTTTCGATTCCATCGGCGGCTATAAGCCGATGAAGGGTGGTGGCATTGATCATCTTGCGGTCGTGAGTGCACGCATGAAGGGCTGGAAGACAAGAACTTTCCCGGAGAAGGTATGCATACACAACAGGGCCATGGGCACGGCTCAACTGGGGAAGATACAGGCGCGGTTCAAGATGGGCGTGAAGGACCATACGCTAGGGAATCATCCTCTTTGGGAGGTTTCCAGGACAATTTACCAGATGACCAAGAAGCCCCTGCTGATCGGAGGGATAGCGCTCGGCGCAGGATATGTATGGTCATCGCTGCGGGGCAGCAACACACGCCTTGACCCGGCGGTGAGGCATTTCATCCGGGAAGAGCAGATGCGACGCCTTGGACGGATGCTTTTGCTCAAAACAGGTCAAAGTGCTGCATGATTGCGCCTCCGAATGTTTTTGGGGTCAGCTGAATTAGTGAGAGCATCCCTGATGCACTTTAACCGCGACGAGCGGTCCCACGGCGTGGCCGTGCGACCCCAGCGGATGAGAGTATTGGACCTTTATCTATGTTGGTCACCCTTAATCCTCCGGACGGTCACCTCACTCGCCACAGCCTCTTAAACAAAGTTCCCTACGAGCCTCTTATCATGCATTGCGGGGAACGCTATGGGACGCCTTGCATGAGAGGCACCGCAGGAATTCCGCAGAGACTCACCCGCAGGTCGAAATAATGAAGAAGTTATCGCATGTATCTGTGTGTATCTGCACCTTTAGGCGACCTGCTCTGCTTGAAAGGTTGCTGGAGGCGCTCAACAGGCAAGAGACAGGGGGTCAATTCACAATCTCTATCGTCGTTGTGGATAATGATGCAGCTGAAAGTGGGCGGAGCGCAGTGAACAGGCACGCCGCCCAGCCAGCGGTGCCAATCAGCTATCATGTGGAGTCGAAGCAGAATATTGCGATGGCAAGGAATCGCGCGGTGTCTGAGGCAACTGGAGACCTGATTGCATTCATCGACGATGACGAATGTCCTCCTCCTTCCTGGCTTCTGGCCCTGTGGACAGCACTATCCAAGCATGGGGCCGATGGCGTACTTGCTCCGGTTGATCCAGAATTCGAGCAGGGTGCGCCGCAATGGGTCCTCAAGGGTGGATTCTATGATCGCCCCAGCCATCCGACGGGGATGAAACTCGAGTGGCGCCAATGTCGGACTGGCAATGTGCTTTTGCGCCGCACGGTTTTTAGAGAACTGGGACAGCCCTTCAACCCGGAATGCTTATCTGGGGAAGATCAGGACTTTTTCCGGCGCTGCATCGAAAGGGGCTATGAGTTTGTATGGTGTCATGAGGCCGGCGTGTACGAGTTTGTGCCACGCAGTCGGTGGAAGAAAAGTTTTCTACTGAGGCGAGCGCTCTTCCGTGGGATCTTCGCGCAGCGCAACCATGGTCTACAACCGCTGAGCCTTATAAAGGCGATCATTTCGGCTCCGGTCTACCTCATCTTTCTTCCTTTTGCGATTCTTGGGGGCCAGACTCAGTTTATGAAATGTCTCTTCAAGCTTTCCTATCATACCGGCAGGCTCCTTGGCCTGTTCCGGCTGAATCCGATAAGACAGCCCTACGTTTGTGACTAGCGAAACATAATAACTTTTCCAACAAGATTAAGGAGAGGTCGCCGCTGGTAAGGCAGCGACCAGTTTATTGGTCGTGATGGGCTTTGCTCATCCGGAGGTTCGAATCCTTCCCCTCTCCGCCAAATGTTAAGAAACGACGGGAACGAAATACAGTGGATATTTGCGGCGAGAAAATCAAGATCCGGGGACGTGTTTTGCGAATTGCAAGGCTCGATGCGGACATGTTTCAGTTTCTCGAACAGACGGCAGATCAGATTGAGGCGGGACTGAAGGATTTGGGGGCCAAGGCGGATATTTTTACCTTCAATCAGCGCCTGCCAAACACCACCCCAATCTACCCCTATTCGATGGAATGGGAAAACTTCGCTGCACTCCAGATAAGCACGTTTGAAGAGTGGTGGACGAAACAGATTGGCTTCAAGGCGCGGAATAAGGCAAAGCAGGCAGAAAAGAAGGGCGTAGTCCTTTGTGAGGTCCCCTTCTCGGATGAGCTTGTTGAGGGCATCTGGGCAATCTACAACGAGACGCCAGTACGACAAGGCCGGCGCTTTCCACACTTTGGGAAGAGCCTTGAGAGGGTTCATGTAGAGTCGGCAACATATCCCGAGAGCAGTGTCTTTGTTGGCGCATATCTTGAAGGAAAGTTAATCGGATTTACCAGGATCGTAAGCGACAAGACCGGAACGCAAGCAGGCTTGATGAATATAGTGTCTCTCGTCAGCCAGCGCGACAAAGCTCCGACAAATGCACTGGTGGCCGCTGCAGTGAAAGCATGCGCGGAGCGAAAAGTACAATTTTTGACTTATTCACGCTTTGCATATGGCAAGAAGCAGTCGGATAGCCTGAGCGATTTCAAAGAGCGCAACGCCTTCAAGCGGGTCGATGTTCCGCGCTATTACATTCCACTTTCTCCACTCGGCAAGTTTGCAATGCGTTATGGGCTGCATCACAGCCTCTCCGAGAGGATGCCTGAAGCCATTGCAAGCCGGCTCCGGGAGTTGCGTAAAGCCTGGTACAAACGCAAATACACAACGGCTTACGATGTGTCCTAAGGGAGCCTATGCCCGGATTAGCAGGATTAATTACAAAGCGGCCGCGGCAATGGGCGGTGGCTCAACTCAATTTGATGCTTTCAACCATGAATCACGAAGCATCGTACGTCTCGGGGACCTGGGATGACAGCGCAAGTGGGACATATATTGGCTGGACCGCCCGACGGCATTCATTTGCGTCGAGTATGCCGATCACCAACCAAGTCAGGAATCAGGTGCTGGTCTTTGCTGGCGAGGAGTTTACATCCCCTCGGTCAGTGCAGACCGCATGTACCATGGTAGATTCTCCCGGTGAAGGCCAGCCGTCATATCTCATCCATCTTGCGAACGAAGATCCGGCTTTCCCCCGTGTTCTGAATGGCCGGTTTCATGGCATTCTGGTCAATAGAGGGGAGGGAACATCTCACCTATTCAACGACCGATACGGTATGGACCGTCTTTACTATCATGAAAGCTCTGACGCCTTTTACTTTGCAGCGGAAGCCAAAGCGATCCTTGCTGTGGTTCCGGAGTTGCGCCAGCCCGATATGCGCGGCATGGGGGAATTTGTCGCCTGTGGATGTGTCCTGCAGGACAGGACACTCTTTCAAGGTTTGCACGTACTGCCGAATGCCTCAAGATGGACCTTCAGAAATGGCATGCTTGAGTCAAAGGGACGATACTTCCTCGCGTCGGAGTGGGAGAACCAGGAAACTCTGGACTCGGATACCTATTACGAGAAATTGAGGGGTGCCTTTACGAAGTGCCTCCCGAGATATTTTGAAGGGCCTGGTCGCGTCGGCATCTCTCTGACAGGTGGTCTGGACACGCGCATGATTATGGCCTGGTCGCGCCTTGCAGATCGGTCCGTACCGACATACACATTCGGCGGGCCATTCCGCGAGTGCCACGATGTGCGCATTGCGCGCGAAGTGGCCGAGGTTGCGAGACAGTCATACCAGGTCATTGATGTTGGAGATGACTACCTCTCGCGATTCGGGCACTACGCTGAGCGTGCAGTCTATCTTACAGACGGTTGTACAGCAGTTACTCGGGGCGCTGATCTGTATGCCAATGAACTTGCCGCTCAAATTGCGCCGATCCGGCTCACCGGCAACTACGGTAGTGAGATCTTACGGCGTCTCAGAGCCTTCAAGCCCGGCACACCCGCGCCCGATCTATTTACTCCAGAGTTTATGGGGCAGGTTGAACGCGCAACACATACCTACAGCGAGATAGCGGGCGGCCATGCCGTATCCTTTACTGCCTTCCGCCAGGCGCCTTGGTATCAATACGGTCTTCTTGCTCTGGAGCAAACGCAAGTAGCGATCCGGTCGCCTTTTCTGGATAACGATGTTGTGCAAGTCGCATTTCAGGCGCCGGATGCGGCAATGGTCAAGAAGGATATTTTCGAAGACAGTAGCGATTGCAGCCGTCTGATTGCAGACGGCGACAATCGGTTGTCCGAGATTCCGACTGACAGAGGATTGGGAGGGCCGAAGGGGCCGAGAGGAGCCTTTGTCCGTGCACTGCGCGAGTTTAGCTTCAAGGCGGAGTACAGTTATGATTACGGAATGCCGCAATGGCTCGCGCAACTGGATCATGCCTTCTCGGGTCTGCGTCTTGAGCGATTGATTCTGGGCAGGCACAAATTTACGCACTTTCGAGTTTGGTATCGCGACCACTTATCTCAATATGTGCGAGATGTTCTTCTCGATCCGCGGAGTCTTTCAAGGCCTTATCTTCAGCGCCGAACGATGGAGAGGATGATCACTTCACATCTGAGGGGAACTGCAAACTATACCACGGAAATTACCAGACTATTGACCCTCGAATTGCAGCACAGGCTGTTCTTCGATAGCAAATCTTTTCAATGATCCGGGCACACACTGCGTGAGGACGCTCCGAATAGATGGCTCATCTTGCTCTTAGTCTCTCTTTGATCTTCAGCTTATGGCTGCTGATACGGGATAGCCGACGGCGCGTCGGAGTGAGCCTTGCGGTCTGGGTTCCAATCCTGCTGTTGCTTATCCTTGGATCCCGGCGGCCGGCTCAATGGATCACCGGCGGGATCGTAACGGTGACGGAAATGGGCAATGACGCGAGCAGCAGCCCACTTGATGCGAGTGTATTCGTGGTGATCATTGCAGCGTCTGTCCTCATCACGACATTGAGAGGCATGAGGTGGCAAAGGATATTTGCTGCGAATCCCATCCTTCTCACGTTCTACTTCTATTTTCTCCTGAGCGTTCTCTGGTCCGGGGATCCCTCGGGGTCTATCAAGCGGCTGATCAAGGACTTTGGCCTAATCTTTGTTGCAGGAGTGATTTTCTCCGAGAGGTCTCCGCTTGAGGCAATGAGGGCAGTGTACTTTCGGTGCGCCGCAGTTCTTCTGCCCTTGTCGATTGTGTTTATCAAGTACTTTCCTGACTACGGACGTGCATACACGATCACCGGCGGCATGATGTTCACTGGAGTGACAACGCAAAAGAATTCACTGGGAGAAATCGTCCTTCTATTTACCCTGTTTCTCGTATGGGACTGTATCGAGAGCCGCCAGAGTCGCAGTCTGAGCAAGTGGCTATTTGGTATCTGGGACAGGCTGATTCTACTCGCCATCGGTTTGAGACTATTGCAGCTCTCACAAAGCAAGACGGCTATGCTTTGTGTAGGAATCGGGGTCTTTCTCGTGTGGCGGAACGGATGGCTAGTGACCAAGCCGATTAATCGTCTCATTCACATTGCTGCATTAGCGCTCCCTTTCCTTGTGTTCTTCTCGCAGGAGTTCAGTACGGTGATCGCCCCGATTGTAGAGGCGATGGGAAGAAATATGACCTTTACGGGCAGGACGGACATCTGGAACCATATCACGCTGAACACCGTCAATCCTCTCATCGGAGCGGGCTTCTGGAATTTTTGGGGCGGCCCAGGAGGATATGCAATAAGTCAGGCGATGCTCACGGTTGTTCCCAATGCGCACTGCGGGTACGTCGACATATACCTTGATGGAGGTATCCTCGGCATCGCTCTCCTATTTGCGGTCTTGATTGGATACGGCCAGTCCATTATTAGCAAGATGCAGGCCGGAGCTGATGAGCACAGATACCTC
>JAJXXG010001003.1 GCA_021781255.1 Acidobacteriota bacterium | reverse complement strand
GACCAAAGAGCGTAGCGTCGCGAACTCCCTTCCACGGCATCGGCGCTACGGGGGGCATGAACCGACGCAACCTCGTGTCCGCGCCGTAGGGAATACCCTTGAACGTGTAAATTCCATTCTCTGTGCCACCGCGAATTCGCCCGGAGGATGTTGCCACTTCGGGATATATACGGAAAGGCATCTTCGCGTAACTCGAAAGACATACAGAAGCCATCGTCCCCACGGACGTCAGTGCGCCCTTCATCCACTCGCGACGATCCATTCCCGTCCCCACTTCCCTTCGAAGAAATGACAAGGCCTCATCCGGCATGTTGTGCCAGAATCATGCTGTTCTTCTTCCGATCAAAATCTGCCTGTTTTCAAGCATTCGAATGAAGCGAAATTGATCGCGAAAAACCTCAGCCAGCGTATCACAATAAGGTCCGACCTCTTTAACTCCATTCGGATGAACTATATCGCCATAAGTAGCGCTTCGGGCTTGTGACCGCTGTCACCGTAATTCGATTTTCCTCATTGACAATGGTCAAGTGATTACATAACACTACTGTCACTTCACAATGTGGTCTGACCACGCTCTGAAAAAACTTGATCGGGGCGCGGCAGAGAACAACGCACATACGAGGCGAACCAACAACTTTACGGAGGCATTCATGAGGCATCCTGCCTTTATAGCTTTAATCCCCAAACAGAATGAGAATAGCGGCCACCGCTTTGGGCTAACCCAGATTCCTGTTTGGATATCGGTCATCCTGCTCTGCTTCACGCTCCTGGCGCCAGGCGGAGCATGGGCACAGTTGGGCGGTACAGGCACCCTGAACGGCACAGTCATAGATTCGACTGGAGCAGTGGTCGTCGGCGCAAGCGTAAGCGCCCGCAATGTGGAAACCGGCATCGTCGTAACACGTGTCACATCCAAAGACGGCCTGTTCACATTGTCTGCGCTCAATCCCGGCAATTACACCATCACAGTAACCTCGCCCGGCTTTGAAACCCTGGTGCGAGAGAATGTTCACCTGAACGCTATGCAAGTGCTGGGATTGGATCTTGTGCTGCAGGTTGGCACTGCGAATCAGACCGTCACAGTTACCGAAGCCCCACCCGCACTGGAAACGGAAAACGCCATGCTCGGCTCGACGGTCGAGCAGGAAGTTTATTCCAATCTGCCCGTGCTGCAGAACGGCACACAGCGGCGCGCAACCGACTTTATTGCACTTATGCCGGGCGTGAACTCGCAGCCCACGAATGGCGGAGGAGATACCAATACTGGCGTAATCAACGGCTCCGGCTCTCGTGGCGCCGTAGCTGGAATCTACATCAACGGTGTTCCGATTACTTCAGTTGCCGGCGAAGGCGACCCGCGCTTTATCTGGACATCCATGCCGCTTGACGCCGTCAATCAGTTTCAGGTGTATACGGCGGCCTATCCAGCCTCCTATGAGGGGCAGGGCGTCATCAACTACGACGTGAAGGGCGGAACCAACAACATCCACGGAAGCCTGTTTGAATTCTTCCGCAACACATCCCTGGATACATGGGGATATCTGGCGCCGGCAGCCGTAAATCCCCTGGTTGGACACGCAACAAAGCCTGTCGAACATCAGAACGAATACGGAATGACCATCGGCTTCCCTGTTCTGAAGGACAAGCTCTTTCTCTTCGGCAGCTATGCCGGATATCGCTACATTGCCGGCGCGAACTATCAGTTCCAGACCGGGCCTACCACGGCAAACCTGAATGGCGACTTCAGCGATGTTGCCTCTCAATATGGCTTCCACATCTACGATCCGCAGTCAACCAACTGCTCTACCGGAACCTGCACAAGAACGCCCTTCAATGGGGATGTGATTCCTTCAACCCGCTTTTCGCCAGAAGCCAAAGCCATGCAATCGTTCCTGCAGGCTCTTTACCCCAACGGCCCGACAAACTCCAGCCTGCGCGGGAATTATCTGACCGGCGAGCCAACGGGAAGAACGAACTGGTCGACTGCCAACCGACTCGATTACCACATCAGCCCTTCGCACAGCATTTCGGCGGTTGTGTCGTTTGGTCGTCAATCAACGGCAGGCGCAGGTGGCGGAATCTCCGGCGCACTTTCGACAAGTCAGAATCAAATGGCACCGCCCTTCATCTCATATCAGCAGTTCTTCGTAAAGACGAAGGTGCTTTTGTTTGAAGATGACTACACGATCTCATCGCACATGGTGAATCAGTTCAAGTATGGGTATGGGCGCTACGATTCCACGGGGATAAACCAGGATTTGAATTCGAAGTGGTCTGCAACTACGCTTGGTATCTCCGGGCTCCCGAGCGGTCAGGCATCGGACTCATTCCCCACGGTCAACTGGAGCGGCAACTCCAACAGCTACAACCGGTGGGGCGGCTATTCCGGCAATCGCAACGTGGCTAGCGGATATGTCGCAATCGACAACTTCTTGTGGACGCATGGCAAGCACACTGTGACCATCGGTGGCGAACTTGCATGGATGCAGTACAACTTCCTGAACAACGCTACCGGTGTAAATCCGCTGCAGCTCGGATTCAATTCTGCAGAGACAGCAAACTTCCTCTCAGGCGCAACCCTGAACAGCAAGACTGGCTATGCCTATGCGAGCTTCCTGCTGGGCGCGGCCGACAGTGGAACATTCAATCTGAGCGCAGTGCCCGAAACCGGAGCACGTTTCCGTCCCATCTCGCCCTATATCCAGGACGATTGGAAGGTAAACAACAAGCTCACCGTCAACATCGGCCTTCGTTGGGACTATTATCCCAGCTATCTTGAGGTCCATGATCGCCTTTCCTGGATGGACCCCAACTCAACCAATTCCCTCGTGAACTATCCTGGCGCACTGGTATTCGCCGGCAAGGGCAACGCGAACTGCAACTGCCGCACCGGCGTGAATAACTTCTTCAAGAACTTTGGTCCGCGTGTAGGATTTGCGTATCAGGTCGACTCGAAGACTGTGCTGCGCGGCAGCTACGGTGTCTTCTACACCCATGGAAACGCCGTGGGCGGCAGCGCACTCTCCCGCCAGGGAGCCGGCCTGCTGGGGTACAGCGCTGGCCCGAAAACTGCCACTTCGAACGGACAGACCTACACCAATGACAGCGGCGCTTCCGGTGCAAGCTACTGGGGACTATCTCAGCCGTTTCCCTCTTACACGCCGCCACCAAATCTTAACTCCGCACTTGGCACCTACTACACCACCGCCAGTTCAGCGGCCGCACAAACTGTCACGTATGCGGATCCGTACTACGGTGGCCGCGCTCCTCAGTACATGAACTGGACCTTCGGTCTGCAGCGTCAATTGAATGCAGACACAACAGTCACGCTGTCTTACGTGGGATCCGAAGGACATTTTGTCTACCTGGATTCCAACACCGCACGTGGTCGCTACTCAAATCAGCTTGATCCCAGGTACCTTTATCTCGGCACACAGCTGAGCAATAAGGCGACCTCGACAAACTTGTCGAAAGCGGGCATATCGGCTCCGTTCCCAACATTCAGCCCCACCACGGGAACCATTGCTCAAGCCCTTAAGCCTTTCCCGCAATTCAGCGGTGTAAGCGATGCGTATGGTGAGGTAGGCAACACATCCTTCAACGCACTGGAAGCCGTACTGCAGCACCGCATGAGCCACGGCCTGAGCGTCATGGCTAATTACACCTGGTCGCGCAGCATGGACAACGCAGGAACCTTCCGTTCCGGTTATGACATACCCGCTGCGTATGCAGTAGACGGAAAGTTCCACAAGGCGCGCTCACTGGATCGCAGCCTGTCGAAGTCAGACCAGCCACAGAAGTTTGTCGCCACCGGGGTCTACAACCTGCCTTTTGGCAAGGGCAAGATTGGTGGAGAAAACTTCATTGTGCGCAGCCTGGCTGGCGGATGGCAACTCTCAGGCATCTATCGCGTCTGGTCTGGATCGCCCCTCGGCGTCGTCATGAACTCGTGCAACAACAACCCATCGCAGCAAGTCTGCGAACCAATCCTGAATTCTTCCTTCACTGGCCGGGTCCGCATCAACGGTAATTACGGACATGCACCGGGATCAACAGCAGCAACGCTGACCAAGTATCAGTACATCAACGGCGATGCGTTTGCTTCGACACCCGATTACATGTTCAGCACGCTGGCCAGAACAGCGCCGCTGAATCTGCGCAACTCTGGCAGTTACCAACTGGATGGAAGTGTCCGTCGCACCTTCCCAATCACAGAACGAGTGAAGCTTGAATTTGAAGCGGACGCATTCAACCTGACCAACCACACATGGTTTGGCTATGGAACGAGTGGTGCCATCCTTGGCTGGACTCCGTCAACATCGACGAGTTCTGCTCGCATCACGTCAAACCTGGGCGTAGAGAACCTCTCGCGCGATATCCAATTCGCTGGTCACATACGCTTTTAACATCCACCCCAATAAGAAGGCCTCCGGAGACGGAGGCCTTCTTGCATGTAAAGCTCAAGAACACCATCTTTCGAAACGGGATATCGCAATGCATAAGAAATCTGTTCTTGCAGATCACTTATCGAGCTCACTTGACTTGATTGTCACCGTCGTCCTTCTCCTCGGTTTGTTTGCCGGCAGCACTTCTGTCGCTCGCACACAGAGTCCTGTCCGATCTCCCGCGAGCCCTTCCCTCCCCGTCCATGATGCTGCAGAGCCGCATGGTCAAATTGAGTATCTATGGCCAGATGGTGCCCCCGGTGCAATCGGCACAGATGAGCAGGACAGACCTCATCTCGAAATCTTTGGCGCTCCCGGACCCAGACTTCACACTGCGATCATCGTATGTCCCGGAGGGGGCTATAAGCACCTTGCCTACGACAAGGAGGGAACGCGCATTGCGGAGTGGCTGAATCTGCGCGGCATTACAGCATTCGTGCTCACCTATCGCCTTGCACCGCGTTATCATTTCCCGGCTCCAATTCTTGATGGATATCGCGCGGTTCGCTGGGTCCGCAGCCATGCTCAGGAATATGGCGTAGCGCCAGACCGCATAGGGATGTGGGGATTTTCAGCAGGCGGGCACCTTGCTGGAGTCGTTGGAACAAGTTTTGACGCAGGCGATCCCAAGGCCACGGACCCGGTTGACCAAGCAAGTGATCGGCCCGACTTTGTCATCAGCTCTTACGGAGGCCTGACCCTTCAGCCCGGCGTGGCAAAACCCGGAGCGATGCATGCCCTGCTCGGCGAACATCCATCGGATGAGATCTTGAGTCAGATGTCGCCTGACAGGCACGTTACGGCGCAGACTCCTCCCTTCTTTCTCTATGCCACAACAACAGATCAGTCAGTGCCGGTTCTAAGCAGTATTGTGTTCTATACGGCGTTGGTCCGTGCCGGCGTGCCCGCAGAGATTCACATTTTTCAAAATGGCCCGCATGGAACTGCATTGGCACAAAGCTATCCAGAGTTGAGGACGTGGCCTACTCTACTGGAAAACTGGCTCAGGCTGAACGGATGGATAGGGAGCGATTTCAAGAGAAATCAGTAATCCCAGTATCTCCGCAAACATCTTTTCTGCTCCCATTCACTGCTGGAGTATGATCGTACTCCGGGCTTCTCCAGACTCGTATTGAGACTCTACGAATATCGGAACTCACAATGATGCGTACCCGCAATTTGCCTCGGGCGATTCTCATCACCTGCATCCTCCTCTTAATGAGCGCTCTCGCGTTCGCACAAACACAACCGTTACCGCAGCGATTCGCGGACCAGATCATTCGTCAATGGCCCGACGGGCGCTTTGTATCCGCCGCACAACGCTGGCAGTGGAACTATGAGCTGGGAACACTTCTGGAAGGCATAGATACTGTTTGGACCAGAACGAATGATCCGATGTACTTCCGCTACATTCAGGTTTCCCTCGATCAGTTTGTCACGCCAGATGGCTCAATCCTGCATTGGAAGCCCGAAGAGAACCAACTCGATTCCATCCTTCTCGGACGTCAGCTTCTTCTTCTCTATCGAGTGACCCACGAGCAGCGATATAGAAAAGCTGCGTCCGCGCTCTACCAGCGCCTGCAACACCAACCTCGCACTCCCTCAGGCGGATTCTGGCACAAGCAGCAGTATCCGAATCAAATGTGGCTCGATGGTCTCTACATGGCCGAACCATTCTACGCAGAGTACGCATCGACTTTTCATCAACCAGACGCATTTCGCGACATTGCTCATCAATTTGATCTCATCGATCAACATGCTCGAGACCCGCGCACTGGCCTTCTGTATCACGGTTGGGATGAATCAAAACAAGAGCGCTGGGCAAACAAGGAGACAGGCCTCTCTTCTCAATTCTGGGCGCGTGCCATGGGTTGGTACATGATGGCACTCGTAGACGCACTCGATTACCTGCCGCAGAACTCTGCTGAACATGCACGGCTGGTCGCGCAATTGCAGCGCACCGCAGTTGCCGTTGTGCGCTATCAAGATAAGCAGTCAGGGCTTTGGTATCAGGTAATGGATAAGCCCAACGCCGCCGGTAATTTTCCAGAGTCATCCGCTTCCTGCATGTTTGTCTATGCCCTCGCAAAGGGCGTGCACAAACGTTACTTGCCCAGGCACTATGTTAAAAATGCCGATCGCGGGTATAAGGGCATTCTTAAGCACTTTGTGCATGTTGCCCCGAATGGCGATATTGCATTAGACGGCACGGTAAAAAGCGCTGGCCTTGGCGGCAATCCATATCGAGATGGATCATACAACTATTACATTCACGAACGGGTCGTGAGCAACGATCCCAAAGGAATCGGAGCATTTCTGCTGGCCAGCTCCGAGATGCAAGTGAATTGAACGAATGACTTCATCGTTCGTTTCGAAGAAATCAGTCAGCGCGCATTCACGCATTTGATCACGCCTTGTAGTTCATGTTCTCCGTAATTAATATGGACTGCGCAATTGTTCTGCCCTTAACTCCCGTCATCCTCTTTCGCGAGAGGTCTCCCTACACACACCGAATTGACAATTTCAACTATACGGAGGTTCTGATTTGATGTTTAAACGCTGGATCGGATTTGTCCCACTTAACCTGCTTGCATTAGCTGTAGGCGGACTATGCTACGCACAACCCGCACAGCAGGCTCAGTGGGTGGGCACTTGGGCTGCTTCACCTATGCTGGCATCAGGAGGCTGGCGCGAGCGCGCGCTGAGTTCCGTTACGCTGCGAGAGGTCGTTCATATTTCCGCCGGCGGGCAGCGCGTAAGAGTCCGCTTTACAAATGAGTTTGGCACTGAACCGCTCACCCTGAGCGATGCACACGTGGCTCTCAGCGCAGAGGGCGCCAGTATTCACGAAGGAAGCGACCATGTGCTCACCTTTGGTGGCGCGTCAAGTGTACGAATTCCTCCTGGCGCAGCCATTTTCTCTGATCCGGTGGACTTCGCTGTTGCCCCGCTATCGAATCTGTCGATCAGTTTCTATCTTCCATCGCAAATTCTCCGGAATGAGACCTTCCACGATTTTGCGGATCAGGACAACTATCTGGCAGACGGAGACGTGAGCGGTCAACGTGACCTCGCGCAGTCTACCAAGCTTCCATCCTGGTACTTTGTGGATGGAGTTGACGTATCGGCATCACCGGATTCGCGCGCAATTGTCGCCTTAGGGGATTCCATCACAGACGGCGCTCTCTCCACGCACAACGCAAATCTGCGCTGGCCTGACATTCTTGCAGCGCGTCTCAATCAGGACCCGAAGTTGAGCCATGTCTCGGTCCTCAACGAAGGTATCGGCGGCAATCGTGTGTTGAATGACGGCTACGGCCCTAACGCACTCGCACGATTCGATAGGGACGTTCTGTCGCAGAGCGGTGTGCGCTACCTGATCATTCTGGAGAGCATCAACGATATCGGACATCTTGCCCGCGCTCAAGGTCCTGACGACACCGTCACAGCAGGGCAGTTAGAACATGGTTTGCAACAGATTGCCGATGCCGCACATGTACACCACATCAAGGTATTTGGAGCAACTCTCACACCCTATGACGGAGCTGGATATTACTCCGATAAAGGCGAACAAATTCGTCAAGATGTCAATCATTGGATCCGCACAAGTGGGACTTTCGATGGCGTAATTGATTTTGACAAGATTGCCCGCGATCCTAACAATCCGGGAAGATTCAACCCAGAATATGACTCCGGAGATCACCTTCACCCAAAGGATCAAGGATACAAAGCCATGGGGGAAGGCATCGATCTGCAGATGTTTTCGAAGTAATACCTCACAGCACAAAAGGTCGTGAATGATCCTTATTCACGGCCTTTTGTGTGTACCACGGATTTGAGTTCGCCCTCTGCAGGGAAGCCTGGATTTGCCTCTCTACCGCGCAGCATTTGCGCTTGAAGAGGAGGTGCTCTTCGCGTCCTCCATCGCGGCTCTTACCCAGGATGAATATACAAATTCATTGCGGTGTTCTTGCCACTCGCTCATCGGCAGCACGCTGAGTTGCTCAGGGGTAAGTTTAGGCACATTCGCATCAATCGCTACCAGCCCGCCATCCCGATCCGCGCGCATAGCGCTCTT
Organism: Acidobacteriota bacterium; assembly: GCA_021781255.1. The sequence continues at coordinate 481 of JAJXXG010001003.1, read as the reverse complement.
GTTGAGATAGACCTTGTTCGCAGCAGCCCATGCGGCAATCTGAATCGTTGGCAGATGAGCAATGTTCCTACGGCTCCAATTGGCGAAATGCAGATTATCTGCCAGCCACTCTGCTGCGCGCGGCGTCACCCAGGCCGGACGATGACTCGCTCCCACATCAAAGTACGTCGTGAACACATTCCTTGATGAGCCATTCATTGCAATCGTCCTCCTACGCAAATCTTGGAAGAACTCGGGGCCATGCGTTGGAATTGCGACCACCGTGTCATCGGTCCCGTTGTAAATCAACGTGGGGCCGCGTTGCGCATTGAGGGTAAAGATCGCAGCCGGGCGATCGCCGAGGAACTGCAGGGCGCGATACGGACCGCTCTGGCACATCACCATATGGCTTGAATCCCAGTATCCTCCGGGACCATCCAAGTCCCCTCCTCCGGTAAGAAACACGGCATGAATGCGCACGTCCACAGCCCCCGTAAGGCTG
>JAJXXG010001237.1 GCA_021781255.1 Acidobacteriota bacterium | reverse complement strand
GCCGCGGGTTCCGATCCATATGTATTACGGGCGGATTACGCCGTATGGCAAGGTGCTGTTCGGCTTCACGAACATGAACTTCGAATACAACGTGACGACGTGCCGCTGCACCACCATCGCCTATGGCGGCGGGGCGGACGTGGCGCTGACGAATCGGCTGAGCCTGCGCGCGATTGACTTCGAGTACCAGCAGTTTCCCAACTGGTATGTGCAGCAGACCAGCCAACTGCATCCTTACGGATTCAGCGTGGGGTTCGGCTACAAGGTGTTTTAACGAAGGGAGCGGCGGACGGCTTGCGCAGTCTTCCACAAGAAGGGCTGAAAGCCTGATGACGCTCCGGGACGCACAAGGGCCGCTCCCGAGGGAGCGGCCCTTGTGGTTTCTGCAAGCTGGATCCGAAGTTACGCCGGGGACGGCGAACCTTCAGGATAGTTGGGACCGCCACGGCTTTCGGGTTTGAGGACCTGCTGCACGGTTCCGCTGCCGGTATCGCTGGGCGTGGCGAGCACGGAGCGGGCCGGGGGCAGTTCCTTGCCCTCGATCAGCATCCTGACCTCTTCGGCGTCGATGGTTTCGCGCTCCAGCAAAGCGGCGGCGATGCGGTGCATGGCGTCCTGGTGTGCCTCGATAATCGTATGCGCCGACTGATAGGCCTCGTCGATCAGGCGTCGTACTTCCTGGTCGATCTGGCGGGCTGTTTCCTCGCTGAAGTCGCGATGTTGCGCGATTTCGCGGCCGAGGAAAATCTGCTCCTCCTTTTTACCGAAGGTGAGCGGGCCGAGGCGGCTCATGCCGTATTCGCAGACCATGCGGCGGGCCAGGTCGGTGGCGGTTTCAATGTCGCTACCCGCGCCGGTGGACATCTGGTTGAGGAAGATCTCCTCAGCCACGCGCCCGCCATAGGCCGTCGCCAGGCGCGTTTCAAGGTACTCGCGGGTGTAGTTGTGGCGGTCGTCGGGGAGATAGATGGTGACGCCCAGCGCCATGCCGCGGGGGATGATGGTGACCTTGTGGATGGGGTCAGAGTGCTCGCGCAGGAAGGACACGAGCGCGTGGCCTGCCTCGTGGTAGGCGGTGACGCGCTTTTCCTCATCGGTGAGGAGCATGGACTTGCGCTCCGCGCCCATGAGCACCTTGTCCTTGGCCAGCTCGAAGTCGTACATCGTGACCTGTTTGCGGTTGACGCGAGCGGCGTTGAGCGCCGCTTCGTTGACCATGTTGGCGAGGTCTGCTCCGCTGAAGCCGGGTGTGCCGCGCGCCAGGATGTTCAGGTTCACGTCGTCTGCGACAGGTACCTTTTTCACGTGGACGCGCAGGATTTCCTCGCGGCCGCGGATGTCGGGAAGTCCGACGACGACGCGGCGGTCAAAGCGACCGGGGCGCAGCAGGGCGGGGTCCAGCACGTCAGGCCGGTTGGTGGCGGCGACGAGAATGACGCCGTCGTTGGACTCGAATCCGTCCATCTCGACGAGGAGCTGATTGAGGGTTTGCTCGCGCTCGTCGTGTCCGCCGCCGAGACCCGCGCCGCGATGGCGGCCCACGGCGTCGATTTCGTCGATGAAGATGATGCAAGGAGCGTTCTTCTTGCCCTGCTCGAAGAGGTCGCGGACACGGCTTGCGCCGACGCCGACGAACATTTCAACGAAGTCAGAGCCGGAGATGGAGAAGAAGGGCACGTTGGCCTCGCCGGCCACGGCACGGGCCAGCAGGGTCTTGCCGGTTCCGGGGGGTCCGACGAGCAGCACGCCCTTGGGGATGCGGCCGCCGAGCTTCTGGAACTTCTGGGGCTCGCGCAGGTACTCGATGATTTCCTTGAGCTCTTCTTTGGCTTCATCGACGCCGGCCACATCCTTGAAGGTGACCTTTTTCTGCTGCATGGAGAGCAGGCGGGCGCGGCTCTTGCCGAAGGAGAGGGCTTTGTTGCCGCCGGACTGCATCTGGCGGAGCATGAAGAACCAGATGGCGCCGAGCAGGACGAACGGCCCGATGTTGAACAGCAGTGGCAGGAGGATGTTGCTCTGCGGATCCTTCAGTGTGAAGGCGACCTTGGCGGCGTGCAGCTTCTCAATGAGCGTGTCGGTGCTGGCCGGGATGGTGGTGTGGAACTGATCCTTGGGCGTGGCCTTCAGGTGGCCGTGAAGCTCCGTGCCCTGAATGGTCACATCCTGCACCTGCTGCGCATCAATCTTGTCCAGCAGGTCAGAGTAGGAGACCTCAGCGTCCTTGCCCATGTTTGTTCCACGCTGGACGACACCCCAGAGCAGCATGAGACAAATGAGGATAAAGACCCAGAACATGATTGTTTTGACGGTCGAATTCACCAGGATTCCTCTTTCCCGGCGGGGGAGAAGCCGCACAGATGGACCTCAAACACCGCCTACTGCATCTCTTTAGACGCCCGAACCTTCCCTGAAGTCACAGAAAGTATGACGCCCGGTAGCGGGAGACAAAAATCTCCCGCAGCCCGATGAGCAGTATCTAGAGATTGTACTCCGAAGGCGGGAGAACTCCTACGAATTGAAGGATGAGTTCCGGCGGGATGGGGGGATCGGGAGGGTTTGCCTAACCCGCTCAGGGAGCGTGCCGGGCGCTGGTTTCCAAGGGAGTGATTACCACCTGGATTCCCGTATCCGACTCCAACTGAACGCCCTGCATCCAGAGGATGCGGCCTTCGAGTTCGAGGACCGGCCAATGGGCGCGGCTGACGCCGGTAACCCGCATGCGCTCCAGCACTTCCTTGACCTTGCGGGGGCGGCTGGAGTGGCGGAGGCGGACGCGGTCGCCGGGTTTCCAGTTGCGGAGGCAGGCGGTTTGCGCGGCGGGCGCGGCTCCGGGGTCGAGATTGATGCGGAGCCGCAGGCCGAAGGCGGGGGCATCGACCTCGCCGGGGATGGGCACTGCATATACGGGCACGGCATCGGAGGCGGGATGGATTGCGGGCGAGGTTGCCGCGAGTGTGAGGCGCAGCTCGCGATGGGTTCGCTCGGCACGGAGGCCCTGGGCGAGTTCGCGCTTCTGGCCGGCGCGGCCGGCGAGGGCAAGGGTGCGCAAGGACTCAGTGGAGGCGAAGTCCGGGGCAGCGCCGAGTTGCGCGGCGGCATGGCGCAGGAGGCGGCGCTGGAGGGCGACGGGCTGGGCGGCCAGGCGGGTGACATCGAGCGCCAGCTCGCTGCCGGCGGCGCGACCTCCGCCGCGCACGGGACGGCCGGGGAGGATGAGCTGCGGAGCGATGCGCGCCAGCTCGGCCTGCCACCAGCTCTCTTCGTCACGGGCCAGCTCGGCCATCTGGGCGAGGTGCTCGCGGAGGCGAGGATTCCAGGATTCAAGCAGGGGAAGCAGCTCGTGGCGGATGCGGTTGCGGGTGAAGGTGAGGTGGCGGTTGGAGGAGTCTTCGCGCCAGGACTGGCCTGCGTCGCGGAGGTATGCCTCGACCTGGGCTCGGGTTGCGCCGAGGAGCGGGCGGAGGACGCGGCCTTCGGGATATTCGACCACCGGGTGGATGCCGGACAAGCCCTCAGTCCATGCTCCGCGGAGGAACTTGGCGAGGACGGTTTCGGCCTGGTCGTCAAGGGTATGGGCTGTGGCGACTGCATCGAGCGGCGTTTCGGACAAGAGTTTGTGAAACCACTGGTAGCGGAGGCGGCGGGCGGCTTCCTCGATGGTTTCAGAGGGCTTGCCGGTGGCAGGATTGGCGCGGGCTTCGGCGGCGGTGTCCGCATGCACCTGGTGGAAGGGCAAGCCGAGGCGGGCGGCGAGGTCGCGGGCAAAGGCAAGGTCGGCGTCGGCTTCTTGGTCGCGCAAGCCGTGATGGAGGTGGGCGGCGTGGAGAACGAGGCCCAGTTCGGCGGCGCGCTCGGCGAGGGCACAGGTGAGGGCGACGGAGTCCGCGCCGCCGGAGAGGCCGACGGCGAGGCGGAGGCCGGGCTTGAGAAGGGCGAGATCGAGCGGCAGCGATGCGCCCGGTTTGCTGCGAGCATTCTTGGACACGAAAGGATGATAGAAGCTTGGAGCGTTTGGCGACCAGCTTTCGGCGGCTCGCCGAGAATGGTTTAACTGCTTTTGCGCCCGTGGCGACGGCGAGCAGTTCTACGCCGGCGACGGCGAAAGGGTCGGCGCCGCCACACTGCCCTCGGACTCGGCGACTGCCGTCCTCCTTTTGATCGTGAGAACCGTGATATCGTCCTGCTGCCCGAATTGTTGTGCGGCCTCTGCGATTGATGCGGCGGAAAGGGCGGCAATGGCCAAGGTACGCTCAAATCCAAAAAGCTCGCCCGTCTTGCTGCGTGCCTCCACGACGCCATCGGTCAGCATTGTCAGTTGCTCGTCTTCGCCCAGGCGCGCTGTGGATTCGCTGTACGCAGCCGTCGCGGAGAGACCCAGGGGAAGCCCGTTTTCCATGGCCAGCTCTCGACTCCCAAGATACGGGGCAAGGTGACCGGCGTTGGCCATAGTGATGGAGCCATCAGGATCGGCACGGAGGATGAGGCATGTAGTGAATCCGTTCCGGGTCCTCGCCAGCATGCGCTGGTTCATCGCCGTCAGAATCTCCGCCGGGCTCTCACTGTAATGCGCAAGCGTGCGCACGGTGCCGACCAGGAGCGAGACGGTCATCGCCGCCGGGATACCCTTGCCGCTGACGTCGCCAATGACCATGAGCGCGCCGCCCGCGAGCAGTGGAATGATCTGGAAGAAATCGCCGCCGACCTCTTCTGCGGGCTTGAATACGCTGTCTACCTTGAAGCCTCGGATGATGGGCAGGGCGTTGGGGATAAGCACCTGTTGCACCGCGCGTGCGTTGCGGATCTCTTGTTCGAGGCGGATCTGCCTGAGGCGGGCTTCAGCTGCGTAGCGATAGACGGCATAGACGAGCGTCACAAGGAGGCCGGTGACGAACACCCGCTGAGCGTTGATCGGAATGCCGAGTACGACGAAGAAGGGCTCCATCAATTTGGGGCCCAGCGTAATGTGCGTAAACCTCCTGCCCTGCATCAGCGCGCCTGCCGTGATATACAGGGTCCGCGAAAGAAAGACAAAGACAGCCACTACCCAGCGGAGGGGATCGCGATTTGAGCGGCGCAGTATTGCAGTACCGATCAGATAGTACGGGTAAAGTGAAAGGGGCAACATCACCGCCGTCAACGTCATATCGGCAATCTGCCAAGGGACTGGATGCGGTCGGAAAAAGCCGATGAGGATGGCAATTCCGACGATGGAGTAGGCGAAATCGGCGCCGGCGAGGATGCGTGTAAGGCGGAGAATGCGCGCATCGTTGTGCAGGTCGAGAAGGTAGAGCAAGACGAACCAGAGCGAGACTTCACCGAGAACATCCACGGGGTTGTTGAGTCCCGCGGCGACGGTGGCAGGAAGTGGAATCCTGAAATTGAGCAGCAGCACCGAGAGCGAGATGCTCGCAGCAAAGCAGGCCATCCAGAAAGGGAGCCATTGGGAACGTTCACGAAGCCACATGACGAAACCGAGAACCGCGACCAGGATGTTGAAGTAAACGATCGCGAAGGTGAGTTGGTAGCTGCGGAGCCAGCTGTAATCAAGCGCAGCCAGGGCACCAGCGATGGACTGCGGGCTGCCGATCACGGGTGACGCATCGAGGCCGCCGCCCAAGCCGTCTTCGAACGAAAAGAGTGGAGCTTTCCAGACGCGAAGGGCGAGGACAGCGGATTGCGCCGGTCCAAGTCCGAAGCTGTGGGGCGTGGACTCGACGTAGCCGACTGGATGCGGCGGGAGTTTCCCATAGGCACCGACAAGCTGACCGTTCCAGTAGAGCTCGTAGACGTCTTCAACGGCGGGCATCAGGATTGCGAGTTGATCTGGAGACTGGCCGCGCGCCAGCATGACGTGAAGGCGGTACCATGCGAAGCCGTCTTGATTCGCGTGGCCCTGCATGCCCCAAGGCTTGTCAGCGGTCAGTTGTTCCCAGGTGGAATCGTCAAAGGCTGGCGAAGCCCAAGCCGGGTTGTCCCCCAAATGGAATTGCCAGGGACCGTCGAGGGTTGCAGCACCGCCGTCAAAGCGAATGTGTGCCTTGGCAGTAATCGGGACGGCCGCCCGAAGCGCTGCGACGCTCAACGCGGCTGCAAAAACGAACAAGAGCAAGCTGCGGCCGAACTGCGGCATGGCAGAAGCATACTCCGGAAACGGATTGGAAAAACGGATTTCCGCAGTGATTTTTGAAGCACTCATCCGAAGACAGGCAGGTCAATCTGGACGAATACGCTGCGGTGCTATACTCCACGAGTTATGCAGGTATTTGTGATTCTTCCCGCAGCGGGGCTGGGCACACGGATGGCCGGGCCGCAGCCGAAACAGTTTCTTTCGCTGGATGGCGTGCCCATCCTGATTCACTCATTGCGCGCATTTGCCTCGGTCGAGCAGGTGACGGCGATCTACGTGGCCGTGCGTAGGCCGGAGATAGAGCGCGTTGAGGCGCAGGTGGCCGAGTACGGGTTTGCCGGGCGGGTGCGCGTGGTGGAGGGCGGCGACAGCCGGCAGGAGTCTGTGGCGCATGCGCTGGCCGCTCTGCCCGCGGAACCGGATGACATTGTGCTGGTGCATGACGCGGTGCGTCCGCTGATTGACGCGGCGACGATCCAGCGCACCATTGATGCCGTGAAGGAACACGGAGCGGCGATTGTGGGCCTGCCGGCGGTGGACACCATCAAGCAGGTGGAGCGGGCGGCGCACTGCTCGCTGATTACGGCGACGATTCCGCGGGAGTTTGTGGTGCTGGCGCAGACGCCGCAGGGCTTTCGCTATGGGCTGCTGCAGCAAGCCTTTGCCGAGGCCACGCAGGACGGCTTTGTGGGCACGGATGAGGCTTCGGTTGTGGAGCGGGCGGGGCATCCGGTGGCGGTGGTGCCCGGCTCTCAGGTTAATCTGAAGATTACGCAGGCGGGCGATCTGGAACTGGCCGAGTTCTACCTGCGCCAGCGCGCCCGCTGAGAGCGGAACGCCTGGAGCGATGTGGTTTCCCAGGTCTCAAAGTTGAGACTGGGGGCACCCAGGGACAGTGAGCCGGGAAGCGTGGAGATGCAGGTCCTTCGACTGCGCTTCGCTCCGCTCAGGATGACAGGTTGCGTTGGAGACTGTGAGACAAGCTCAACAACAGGCACGGAGACCATGGACACACGGATCGGATTTGGTTTTGACTCGCATGAATTCAAGCCAGGCGTGCCTTTGCGCATTGGGGGATTGACGCTGGAGCATCCAGAGGGCCTGGCGGGGCACTCCGATGGAGACGTGCTGCTGCACGCGATTACCGACGCCCTGCTGGGCGCGGTGGCGGCGGGCGATATCGGCAGCTTTTTTCCTCCGGGCGATCCGCGGTGGAAGGATGCGGACTCGGCGATCTTTCTGAACCTGGCGATGGAAGAGCTGCAGAATGCGGGCTACCGGGTGGTGAACGTGGACACGACGCTGGTGCTGGCGACGCCGAAGATTACTCCGATTGCCGGGGAAATGCGCGCGCACGTTGCGGACCTGCTGGGCGTGGAGTTGAACCAGGTGAGCATCAAGGCCAAAACGCCTGAAGGACTGGGGCTGGACCATGTGGCGCAATGCCATGCGGTGGCGCTGGTGGAGCGCGCCGCCGAGTCAGACGAACTGAAGAGCATGAGCGCCGTGATCGAAAGCCAGCGCCAACTGGAAGACGTGGTGGAAGACCTGCTGAGCAGCGTGCATGGCGTGCCGAAGAAACGCGTCGCGCCGGTGTACGACACGGAGGACATTACGTAGGGCGGGACTGATGCTCAATTTTTGATTTGCGTATTTCCGGGTTTGGCCTTACCGTGGCGGGGAGCTTCCAATTCAAGTCAGGAGCACCGCTCATGCACTTTGCGCTCTATGTGATGCAGAACCCGCCGGACCCCGAGCAGGTGAAGAAAATGGCGATGGCCGTGCTGGCCATCATGCCGATCATCATTCTTGTGGCCCTTGCCGTGGTGATTGTTCCCTTCTGGTTCATCTGCAAGAAGGCGGGGTTTTCGCCTTGGCTATCCCTGCTGAATATTGTGCCGTTTGGCGGGCTGATTCTGATGTATGTGCTGGCCTTTGGCGAGTGGAAGGTGGTGCCGGTGCCGCAGCCGGGATGGCCGCCGATGCCTCCGCCGCCTCCGCCACACGTCTAGGCCGGAACTGATAGCATCGAAGAGGAAAAACACCTCAGAGATGCCTGAAGAAACTCACTCCCAGAACACAACTCCACGCGTTCGTTTTGCGCCCTCGCCCACCGGCTACCTGCATGTGGGCGGGGCGCGCACTGCCCTGTTCAACTGGCTGTTTGCCCGGCACACGGGCGGCACGTTCATTCTGCGCATTGAGGACACGGACTTCGAACGCTCGTCGGAGGAGATGGTCGAGGGCATTCTGGAAGGGATGCGCTGGCTGGGGCTGAGGTGGGACGAGGGTCCGTTCTTTCAGTCGCAGCGGCTGGACCTTTACAAGGCAACGGCGGCGAAGATTCTGGCGAGCGGGCAGGCGTATCCGTGCTTCTGCACAAAAGACGAACTGGAGCAGCGGCGCAAGGAATCGGCCGAGGCAGGCAGGCCGCCGATGTATGACCGGCGATGCAGGAGGATTCCGCGCGAAGAGGCGAAGGTGCGGATGGCGAAGGGTGAGCCGGCGGCGCTTCGCTTTGCGGTGCCGGAGGAAGGCTCGACGAGCTTTGACGATGCTGTGTTCGGGCCGGTGGAGTTTGCGAATTCGGAGATTGAAGATTTCGTACTGCTGCGGTCGGATGGAATTCCCACGTATCACCTGAGCGTGGTGGCCGATGACATTGACATGCGGCTGACGCACATCATTCGCGGCGCGGATCATATTTCGAATACGCCGAAGCAGGTGTTGCAGTATCGCGCGCTGGGAGCGGAGCTGCCGGTGTTTGCGCATGTGCCGCTGATTCTGGGACCGGACAAGACGCGGCTGAGCAAGCGGCATGGCGCGACGAGCGTGATGGCGTACAAGCAGATGGGGATTGTGCCGGAGGCGTTCCGGAATTTTCTTTCGCTGCTGGGATGGACGCCGGGGGGCATCAAGGACGCGCAG
>JAJXXG010000352.1 GCA_021781255.1 Acidobacteriota bacterium | reverse complement strand
GCTTGCCACTCAATCGCTGGTGCGGGGAACAACAGTTTTCCGCTGGACGGGATTGGAAGCCGGAGGACAGCAAGCGAGTTGAAACAGCAGATCATGTCTCCAGTTGCCGGCAGCGCCATGCCCGCGACTGCAGCTTCTCAAGCCGAAATCGACAGCCTGGTCCTGTATCTAGGCGGACTGAAGAATAGGTAAGGACAGGTCGCCCACCCCAACTCTCCCGGCGTCCGTCCCCCGCAAATGCGGAGCCCATGCCGTCCGCTGGGTGCCCCATCCATGCGCGTCGTTTGCGCATGAACGGGGATCAACTCACTCCCGCCGCGTGCCCATCCTAAACACGCTTTTTGCGTTTAGGGTGGGCAAGCACAACCCTCCCGACCCCGCGAGCCGGGTGCCCCATTCATGCGCGTCTCTTGCGCCTGAGTGGGGATCAAGTCACTCCCGCATTCCGATGGACCCATGCCAACTGCCCATGTTTCTCTTCTGAGACCGGTGGAAGCTCAAATCCCATCCCGCCGCCCAAAAGCTCCCCGGAGCAGGCAGCCAAGAGCTACTGTCAAGCCCGCATCGCTTCGGATTTCCTGTAAACCCATCATTCCATTCACAATTCTCCCCGCCCGGTTTTGCAGTCTAATTCCGCCAATCGCGCATAATAAAACCATGCCGCACTCTCCACTTCAACTCGAGCCGTTTTCGCCCCGCACGGCGCACGCAGTGAGGCCGGAGCACAAAGCTGGACATCACCGCCCGTCCGTGTCCACCCGGAAAATTCCCATCCCCCTGTCCTGCGCCATATCTTCGCCCTTTCGCCCCTTCGGTCCGCCGCTCCGTTGCAAACAAACCACTTGCCGGACAAAAAGAAATACCCACCCCCCATCAGGAAATTTGCCGCGTTCCACAATTCGCTTGCATGTTTTCGGTAGACGAATACGTCGCTTCTTCGCCTTCGCCTCTCCGCCCTGCGCCTTCCCGCAAACCCGCTATCATTAGGTCGAGCGCGGCGCGAGGGTCCACGCATCCATGTCCGAGCCAACCTTCTTCATCTCGGCCGGTGAGGCCAGCGGCGAGCATTACGGCGCCCTGCTCATCACCGCGCTGAAAGCCCGCCTCCGGTCCATCGGCCAGCCCGGCGCGTTTTATGGGATGGGCGGAGAGCGCATGGTCGCCGCCGGCCTTCAGCGCGTGGTCCGCAGCGAAGACATGGCCGTCATGGGCATCACCGAGGTCATCCACCATCTGCCCCGCATCTATCGCGAGTTCCGCAAACTCAAGCGCGCCATTGCAGCCCGGCCCCCCTCGCTCGCCATCCTCATTGACTTCCCCGACATTCACTTCCGCCTCGCCGCCCAACTCCACCGCCTCGGAGTGCCCGTGCTCTTCTTCGTCAGCCCCCAGCTATGGGCCTGGAAGAAGCACCGCATCAAGCTGGTCCAGAAGTACATCGACGAGATGCTCGTCATCTTCCCCTTCGAGCAGAAGTTTTATCTGGATCACGGCGTCCGCGCCGAGTTCGTCGGCCATCCGCTCGCTGACTTGCCGCTGCCGTCCATCACCCGCGAGCAGTTCGCCCGGCAAAATGACCTCAATCCCGCCCGTGTCTGGATCGGCCTCCTGCCCGGCAGCCGCGCCAAAGAGATTCGCGACAACCTTCCTGAAATGCTCGCCGCCGCCCGCCTTCTGGCCCCGCAGGGCGACTACGAATTTGTCATCCCGCTGGCCCCCACGCTCACCTCCGAGCAGGACGCCATGGCCCGCGCACTGGTCGCCCGGCATGGAGATCACCTGCCCATTCGCCTGATCGCAGACCGTGCCGCCGCAGGCGCGGTTGGCCTCACCACAGGGAACGCCCGCGCCACTTTGCTCCACGCCCGCGCCTCCGTCGTCGCCAGCGGCACCGCCACCGTCGAAGCCGCCCTCATCGGCAATCCCTTTGTCGTGGTCTACCGCGTCTCGCCCCTCACGTACGCCATCGCCCAGCGGGTCGTCTCCGTGCCCCATGTCGCCATGGCCAACCTCATCGCCGGCCACCGCGCCGTCCCTGAGCTGATTCAAAGCGACTTCACCGCCGCCAATATCGTCCAACAACTTGCGCCCCTGCTACCCGATGGCAGCCCTCGCCAGTCCATGAGAAATGAGCTAGGGAGAATTCGCGAGCTGCTGAATGCGCACCCCGCGAGAGGAGCGCAACCCGGCAGCGCCATCGATCGGGTGGCGGACATCGCGCTTCAGAAGCTCGGCCTGCCTTCCCCGGTTCCGGATTCCGTGCCATCCTGAATCAGGCTCAAGCAAGCCAACATCAGTGACTCCCGCATGAAGGGTTGCCACGCTATGAAGATTGCTCTTGGTTTTAAGAAGATGATGACGACTCCACCTTCCCCTCTGCGCCGCCGCCGCGATTTTCCGGGCATCGCGGCCCTGCTTCTTCTCTGCGCCACGTCGCTGCTCGCCCAGCGCCCTGACCGGCCCGCTCTCAACATCACCGGCTACAACATTGACGTCGAGCTGGACTCGGCCGCGCATCACATCACCGCAAAAACTGTCGTCACCTTTACCGCCCCCGGCAATTCGCAGGACGTCAGCTTCGGCTTCCACCCCGCGCTCAAAGTCACGCAGATCACCGATGACAGCGGCAAAGTCCTCACCGGCGAACGCCTCGCCGACGGCACCATCCGCGTCACCCCGGCAACGCCAATCGCTCCGGCCCAGGTGCAGCATTGGACCTTCCAGTACGAGGGCGTCCTCACCGGCACCGAAGATGGCCCCATCGAGGGACTCAAACTCGCTGCCATTGATGAGCCCATCACCTATCTGCTTTATGCCGCGCGCTGGTTCCCCACCGTCGGTTTCATGACCGACCGCTTCATCGCTGAAATGCATATCCGCGTTCCGCAGGGAATGAAGGTCTTTGCCAGCGGCGCGCAGGGCGCATCCCACTCCGCCACCCTGGCCAGCGGCAAACCGGGTGACCAGTTCGACTTCAACTGGACCAAGCCCGGCTTTCCCGGCACCGTCATCGCCGGGCGCTACCTGGGCCCCTATACCGCCGGCCCCGGCAACGTGAAGGTCTATCTCACGGTCGCCCATCAGTCCTTCGGCAATCAATTTGCTCAGACCGCCGCCAAGGAATTCGACTTCTTCAGCGAGGACTTCGGCGCGCCGGAGACTCCGCACCTGAACGTCGTCGAAATCCCCGACGACACCCTGCCCGCCGTCTGGGCCCCCGAACTGGCCGCCATCCTCGGGTCGCGCGTCGGCGACAAATCCGGCGTCCGCCTGCTGGCCAACACCATTGCCCACCAGTGGTGGGGCTCTGAGGTCAGCCCCAAGACCCTCAGCGACGCTTGGATCACCAACGGCATGTCCCGCTATGGCGAGCTGATGTTCCTCGAAGACGAAAGCGGCAGGAGCGCCCTTCAGGCCGCGCTGCAGGATGTGGCCGCAGGCGCCCTTGCCTATGACACCATTCCCCTGTCCAGCACAGGCCGGCTCGGTCCATTCACGCCGGAGTTCCAGTCCATGACCCTCGAAAAGGGCGCCATGATCTTCCACATGCTGCGCGGCGAAGTCGGCGACAATGCCTTTCTGGCCATCCTCAAGGGCGCGCTCAGCCAGTACACCGATGCCTCCATCACTACAGATGACTTCGAGAAGGTGGCCGACGCCCAGAGCCAGAAGGAGTTGACGCCCTTCTTTGCCCAGTGGGTTGATGGCACCGGCGCACCCACCTTCAAAAACAAGTACAGTGTCTACCGCCTCGGGAATAACAAGGGCTTCCGCACCATCGGCGACATCACCCAGGACCTCGACCTCTTCAACATGCCCGTCGATGTCCGCGTCGAAACCGACGGCAAAACCGTGAACCAGAAGATCGACGTCGTCGGTACCGACTCCCAGTTTGTCATTGACACCTTCGGCCGCCCCCGCCGCATCGCCATCGACCCTGAAAACTGGGTGCTCAAGTCCACCCCCGATCTCCAGGTCCGCATCGCCATCCTCAAGGGCCAGCAGCTCGTGGCCCAGGGCGACCTGGTCGGCGCGCTGGCCCAGTACCAGAAAGCTCTCGTCGCCAATCCGCAAAGCTCCCTGGCAAGCTACCGCATCGGCGAGGTGCTCTTTACCCAGCGCAACTACCAGGCCAGCGTCAACGCCTACCGCGACGCTCTGCGCGGCGACGATGAGCCGCCGTGGACCGAGGTCTGGAGCCATATCCAGATCGGCAAGATCTTTGACCTCACCGGCCAGCGCGACCGCGCCGTCAACGAGTACCGCCTGGCGGTGCAGACCAACGACAATACCCAGGGCGCGCTCAATGAGGCCCGCCTCTATCTACAGAAGCCCTTCAAGCGGCCTGAAAACCAGTAGCGCGGACACTTCCAAAAAGCGGCACAAAATGGGCGCCGCTCCCTGTCCCGATTGCGATCGACGAGTGGGCCTCTTTCGGCGGCAATCGCGATTCCTGCAAGAGGGTCGCTGCCTGCGCCTGGGCCCTCCGCGAGATGTTCCGCGATTCGGAGCTGTTTCAAATGGACGCACTCGCCTTCGCGACCGCAAGGATGCGTGAGAACCGGACCGCAGCTATCCGCAACCCCACTGTCTTGCTCTTCAAGATGGGTCGCGATTGCTTCGGCACTATTCCGGTCGAAGTAACTGGAGATTCACCGCAGCCGACACCGGCTTGTCCACCCGGCGGAGATCAACCGGCGATCAATCCCGGCAGCCATACTTATCCGCTCGAAGTGAGCGTGCAGGTGGACAAAAAGCCCGCAGTTCAATTCGCAGAACAAACGCTCGGCGCTTTGCCCGGCTCCATTCCCTTGCGCCCCTTGAGCGTGAACATTTATTCATATCCGGTGCAGCAGCCCGAGCTTTTTCGAGAAAAGGTCCAGATGAACCCAGCGAAGCTATGCCTTGCAGCCGCAAACACAATGACGATCCCGTCGGCGCCGCAGCTCTTCGCCCAGGTGCAAACCAACGTTCCCGACGCTGTCCCTGGCGCAAAGGCCGTGACGGTCGAGCACATCAGGATTCACGGCACAGCCCTCGAAGGAAATCTCGAAGGCGACGCCGTCGATCGCGATGTCATCGTCCTTCTTCCGCCGGGCTACGAGAAAGACAAGAAGCGCCGCTATCCCGCGGGCTACGCGTTACACGGCTATTCCATCGGCGCCGAGCAGTGGACGCACGAGATTCACGTTCCGCAGACGGTTGAGGGCGCGTTCGCGCAGGGCTCCCATGAGATGATCGTTGTCCTGCCCGATTCCAAAACCATCTACAACGGCTCCATGTACTCAAGCTCCATCACTACAGGCGACTTCGAAAAGTTCATCTGGCATGACGTGGTTGGCTACATCGACGGCCACTACCGCACGATCCCCAGCCGCACCAGCCGCGGACTGGTGGGCCACTCGATGGGCGGCTACGGGGCTTCGCGCATTGGCATGAAGCATTCCGACGTCTTCGGCGCACTTTACATCAAGAGCCCCTGCTGCATGTCTCCCATGGCCGGCGGCGGACCAGGCCCCGCCGATCAAATGAAGGAGCGCGCGATTGCCGGCGAGAAGAAGGTTGCGGCTGCCAAGTCCCCGGCCGACCTGGCAGCCCAGTCGCCCGGCTTCGCTGCCGCCCAGGATGCGACGGCAGCGTGGGCTCCCGACCCGAAAAGCCCGCCGCTCTACTTCGACCTGCCCACAAAGGACGGGATTCCGGTGCAGGAGATTCAGGCCAAATACGCGGCCAACGCGCCGCTGGCCTTCGTTGATCAGTACATCGGCAATCTCAAGCAGTACCGCGCCATCGCGATGGATGTGGGCGATCAGGACGGGCTGCGGTTCGATGCCGCGAAGCTGCACAATATTCTCGATAACTACGGCATCGCGAACAGCTTCGAAATCTATCCCGGCACACACACCAGCGCCGTTGCCGATCGATTCCAGAATCATGTCCTGCCGTTCTTCAGCAAGAATCTCTGCTTCACAGCAGATTGCCGTTAGCCGCGCAGGAGAGCCGCTCCAGCGTCGCAGAAGATTTCGCGTGGCTTGGGGGGCATGAACGGAACGCTAAGAAGCCGGTAAACAGAAAGTCGAGGTCAAGCATGTTCTCGAGTGCAGGAATTCTCCTTACGGGTCGTGGTTCCTGGGCAGCGATGCCCATCCTGTTTCTCCTCTCTGTCGCCTCGCCATCGGTCAGGGCGCAGATGCCCGGCCAGAAGATGCCTGGCCCTCCGCCTGCCCAAGTCGAGCAGACCAGCCACGGATTCCGCGCCACCACTGGCAATGAGGTCCTGGAGGTGACCGCGTGTAGCGAATCTGTCATTCACGTCGTCGCCACGCCCGACTCTTCCGCCTCCCCGGCTCCGCTCCCGTGGATGCTCGACGCAAAGCAATCTTGCCCCGGAGCGCCGTTTACCTTCACCCAAGATGCGAAAACGGCCGGCATCAAGACTGCGCGGCTGGAGGTGGTCATCAGAATCGAGCGCGGCAGTCTGTCTTTCCGGACGACAGGAGGAGAATCGCTGCTGAACGAAAGCTCCAGCATACCGCGCACTTACGAGCCGGTCGAACTCAATGGCGACCACACCTACCGCGTCACGGACCGCTTTTCTCCTTCAGCTACAGAAGCGCTCTACGGGCTTGGCCAGCACCAGAGCGGCATGTTCAACTATCGCGGTGCCACGGTCGAACTTGGACAGAACAACACCGACGTCGCGATCCCCCTGCTGATTTCGAGCAAGGGCTACGGCCTGATGTGGAACACGGCCGCCCTGACCTACTTCGACAATCGCTTTCCGTTGGAGATGAAGCTGACTTCCATCGCAGGCAAGTCGATCGATTATTACTTCCTATACGGCCCGGAGATCGACGCCATTCTTCATGAGTACCGCACCATGACCGGCCATGCGCCCTTGCTGCCGAAGTGGGCCTATGGCTTCTTTCAGTCCAAGGACCGCTACGTCTCGCTCGACGAGATTCGCAACATCGCCCAGCGCTATCGCCAGGAGCATATCCCGCTGGATGCCATGGTGCAGGACTGGTTCTGGTGGAAGACCGAGGGCGATCCGATCTTCAATTCCAACTATCACGACGTCGCGCAAGATCTCGATGCACTGCACAAAGAACATGTGCACGCCATGATCTCTGTCTGGGGCCTGCTCGATCCCACGTCCGAGACTTATAAGATTCTCGATCAAAAGCACGAGATGGTTTCTGGCGCGCACGTCTACGACGCCACCAACCCCGAAGCGCGCGACATCTATTGGGAGCGTCTGCCCGGCAAGCTGCTGCAGCAGGGATGGGATGCCTTCTGGCTGGATAGCGCCGAGCCCGAAGAATACTGGCCGCACATGGGTGACGCCATCCTCAGCAGCCGTCAGCTCGCCATCGGCAACGGCGCTGAATTCACCAACATCTTCCCGCTCGTTCACACCCTCGGAGTGCAGGATCACTGGAGGGCGCAGAACTCGAGCAAGCGGGTCTTTCTACTCACGCGCTCGGCCTTCCTGGGTCAGCAGCGCGTCGGCGCAACCGTCTGGTCGGGAGACGTCTATGGCACCTACTGGGGCCTGAGCCACCAGATTCCCGCAGGCCTCAACTTCGCACTCTCCGGATTCCCATATTGGACCACCGACATAGGCGGATACTGGCCGCCCCACGACGACCCCATCGCCGATCCCGCTTTCCAGGAGCTCTACGCGCGTTGGTTCGAGTACGGCACCTTCTGTCCCATCTTCCGCACGCATGGACATCGACCGCATAACGAGCTGTGGAGCTTCGACAAAGTCGAGCCTATTCTCGTGGGCTACGACAAGCTCCGCTACCGGCTGATGCCCTATATCTATTCGCTTGCGTGGAAGGTGACAAGCGACGACTACACCATCCAGCGTCCCCTCGTCATGGACTGGCGCGGCGACCCTAACACATGGAATCTCGGCGATCAATTCATGTTCGGCCCTGCCATCCTGGTCAACCCGGTGCTCAAGGCCGACGCCACAAAGCGCAGTGTCTACCTGCCTGCGGCCGCCGCATGGTACGACTTCTGGACCGGCAAATCCCTCACAGGCGGCCACGAAATTGAAGCCGATGCGCCCCTTGATCGCATACCACTCTTCGTGCGCGCGGGGTCCATCCTGCCCCTGGGCCCGCAAATCGAGTACGCCGAGCAGGATCCAGCCGGAGATATGGAGCTCCGCATTTATCGCGGAGCCGATGGCAAATTTGACCTTTATGAAGATGCGGGCGACGGCTACGAGTACGAAAAGGGCCAGCATTCTGTCATCCCACTCCGCTGGGATGATCGGACCAGCACTTTGACCATCGGCGCTCGAGAGGGATCTTTCCCGGGTATGGTCGAGCACCGCAGACTGCGCGTCGTTTTAGTCAGCAGCGGACACGGGGTCGGCGCCGAAGTTACAGGAGCGGCAAACGCTGAGGTCGCCTACGATGGCAAACAGGTTCAAACAACGGTGCGCCAAGATGCGACGCGCACCGTCCGACACTGATTGATGTTCGTGAAGCAAGACCCTTCAGGAAGCATTCGATGCTGATTCTCCTTGATATCGCCGCAAGTGCGGCAGCAGTAGCCGAGGCCCAAGTTTCCCGGCCTCTGCGCCACTCTCGCCGGCCTCAAGATCGACGGCGTCGAAATTATCAAGGCCGTATCGTAGCCGGCGGATTGCGGCATGGCGTCGCGCGTGGAACAGGGCAAAGTCCATCCGCAAGCGGATAGGCGCAACTGCAGACAAGCAAGAAGCCTTCCCCAGACGGTCCAAGGGGATGCACGGGCAGGTGTACCAAGAGCTTCGCCGGTGGATCGAGGACGCTAACAGACGTCTCGCCCAAACGAAAAGCCCCCTGATTTAGCGGGCTTTAGCTGATCTTAACTGGTAGCCTAACGACTACCCAACTGATTTGAAATCACCAGTGTTTATGCGGGCTTTGCGTGGGTAGTGTTCAGGATTTTGTGTAAACGCCGTTCCTGCTTGTTATCGTCCGGGCGGAATTTTCTTTTTTTCCTTTGCCCCGGATAGTTGGATTATTTGGCCGGATGCGACTGCCGTCAAGGGCGCGC
>JAJXXG010000064.1 GCA_021781255.1 Acidobacteriota bacterium | reverse complement strand
GCTTCTTTCCGCTTTCATTGTGTGTTTTTTTGCTGCCATCCCAGGCTGGGCTGCGTCTGTGCAGGGCGCTGTCACGGATGTTTCCGGCGCCAAAGTCCCCGGCGCAAAGGTGGCACTTATCAGCAAGGGTCGCGTTGTGGGCTCTGCCGTGACCGCGGCGGATGGTAGTTTTCAGATTCTGACCGGTGTAGAGGGACGTTTCTATCTGCTGGCTTCGGCCCAAAGCTTTCGCCAATTGGAGACGCCGTCCTTCTATGCAGGCCGGCTCGACAGCATGGAGCGCAACCTCGTGCTTGAGCCTGAATGGGTGCGCCAGTCGATCGTGGTGACGGCCACGGGTACGCCGACTCCCCAGGCGCAAACGAGCGCAGCCACCACCGTGCTGGGGCCGACCGACCTGGCCACGCGCGATGATCTGGTGAGCCTGCTACGGCTGATGCCGGGAACCTTTGTGGCGCAAAGCGGCCAGCGAGGGGCGCAGAGTTCACTCTTCATCCGCGGAGGCGACTCAGATGCCAACAAGATTCTGGTGGACGGAGTGAGCGCGGGGGACCTGGGCGGCCGTTTCGATTTTGGATCGCTGGCGACCACGGCTGTTGAGCGCGCGGAGGTTTACCGCGGGCCGAATTCGAGCCTCTATGGGGCTGACGCGGCCAGCGGCGTTGTGAGCCTGACCACCCCACGTGGCACCACGAGCTTTCCTTCGTTCTTGTTCCACGGCGATGCGGGAAACTTCTCGACGTCGCTGGAGGATCTTGAGGTAGCGGGGGCGCACAACAAGCTGGACTATCTTGGTGACTTCAGCTGGATGCAGACTGCGAACGATCTGCCTCATGACCAGTATCACGTAGCCACGACCGCTGCCAATCTTGGCTGGCAGCCCAGCGGGAAGACACAAATTCGCGGCACGCTGCACTATGGAGTGGCGGCTGTGGGCGTTCCCGGCACGTGGGAGTTCTATCACATAGCCAACAATGCCACCCAGAAAGACCAGGACATCTTTCTGAGTGCATCGCTCACAAACCAGACAACGGCGGACTTTCATAACACGGTGCGTTACGGACTGACGCGCAAGCGCGAGCAGTACCACCTGTGGGAGCAGAGCGGCGCTGGCATCTTCGACGCTTATGGCGATAGCTTCGGAGACCTGGTGACGATTGCCGGCGCGAATGGCTCCTCGGTGACGGGGCGCGCGTTGATGAATTATGGCGGCACCTATCCGCAGGGGTACCAACTGGTTTCAAACCGCGATCAGCTTGTGTACCAGGGCGACTACAACGTCACTCCGCATCTTGCGGGGCTTATCGGCTTTCAATACGAAGACGAGCGTGGCGCAGCACCGGGCAGCTCCTACTACACGCCGGTGGAACGAACGAATTACGACTATCGGGCGGCGGTGCACGGGGACTTCAAGAGCCGCTTCTTCTACACGATGGGCGGCGACCTGGAGCATTATTCGCTGTTCGGAACCCAGACTTCGCCGCGAGCCGGCTTCTCAGTGTATGCCCTTCGCCCGCGCAACGGCATCTTCAGCGGTACACGGGTATTGTTCAACTTTGGCGATGCGGTGCGCGAGCCCTCGCTAACCGACCAATTCTACTCGCTGTACAACTTTCTTGAGAGCAATGGGGGGCAGGCGACCATACAGCAACTGCATATTGCGCCGCTGGCGGCGCCTGCCACGCGCACCTACGAGGGCGGCATGGAACAGGCTTTCTTCAGCGAGCGCCTTGTCGTCCGCACCAGCTTCTTTCACAACGAGTATGGCCGACAGATCGAGTATGTTGGTGTGAATCTGATCCCTCAGTTGCTGCCCAATCTTTCGGCGGCTCAACAGATCGAACTGGAGCAGTTTTTGCAGGCCAACGGGGCGTATGAGCAGAGCCTGAACACGGAGGCGTATCGCGCTCTGGGCTTTGAGAGCACCATGGAAGGAGGCATTGGGCGCGGCATTTTTCTACGCGGCGGCTACACCTACCTGGATGCCGTGGTGCAGCGCTCATTCACGAACGACGACGTGGCTTTGCTGGGTCCGCTGCCGACGTACAACGGTATTCCCATCGGGACTTACTCGCCACTCAAAGGCGCACGTCCCTTCCGCCGTCCGCCTCATACGGGATTCTTCACCGCGACGTATTCGCGCAATGGGCTCAGCGCGGTATTCAGTTCGGCGTTTGTCAGCCGATCGGATGATTCAGACTTTCTGGGCGGTATGGATATCAACGGGGGAAACAGCCTGCTTCTGCCCAACCGCAACCTGGACCACGGCTACGCAAAGATCGATATTGGCGGCAGCTACCAGTTGCTTTCGTGGCTGGGGGTCTATGGGCAGGCGGACAACCTGATGAACAACCAGCACATTGCGCCGATAGGCTATGTAAACCTGCCCACGAGCCTCCGCGGCGGTATCCGGCTGCAGTGGAGCAAGGGAAGCGGGCATTAGAAGTGCCGGAGCAGGGCGCCGGCGCAAAGTAGCTCGACCCCATATGAGATGTTAAAAAGCGGCGAAAAGCCTGTGAAAGCAGGTTTTTCGCCGCTTTTCCACAGGTTGGGGCCAGAGAATGAGACGGGGCGTACTTTTTCGCTTTGGAAATCGGCCCTCCTGCCACAAACTGAAGGTGCAACAAACAGTCACATTCGAGTTTTCTTCCATGGATAGTTCCTCCACCCCGAGGGGAACAGGCAGAGAACAGTGCATGCCAATTCGGCTACAGAACCGGAGGCCGCGATCGTCGAATGTCAAAAATGTCCAATACAACCATCGAGTTGAGAGGAGACTATGAATCGAGCTATTTGGAGGAGTGTCGCTCAGTACAGCCTGGTCTTACTGGTTGTGCTTGTCTGTACGGCATCGGGACTGGCCCAGCAAACGCTGGGTTCCATCAACGGAACCGTGCTGGATACTACGGGAGCAGCGGTGCCCGGCGCAACGATCACTGTGAAGAATACCGGAACGAATCTCTCCCGGGTTACCACATCGCAGTCAACCGGATTCTTTCAGATATTCAATCTTCCCATTGGTTCATATGTTGTGACGGTGACCCACGCGGGCTTTCAAACGACAGAGGTGAAGGGGATTAACGTCCAGGAAGCGCGTGCGACCACGATCAGTCCTACGCTGCAGATTGGCGAAGTGTCCCAATCCATTGAGGTCACCGCAACGCCGCTGCTGAACGCAACAGACACCACCAATGGCTATACGCTCGACTCGGCACAGATTGATCTGACGCCTCTGGCGACCGGCAGTTTTACGCAGTTGGCCGTGTTGTCGCCGGGCGTGAACGCAGAACTTCTCTCCAACCTCGACTCCAACGCTGGATTGGGCAACCAGCCAATCTGGGCTAATGGACAGCGCGACACATCCAACACTTTCCAGGTGAATGGTGTGGATTCAACGAACCTCTTCAATGGGAAGAGCTCCAGCGGCGACGCATCGCAGCGCTACAACTTCAACATCGGGAGCTCTCCAACCGTTGGTGGCGCCTTCTCTGTGGGCACTTCGGTCTATGGCTCGAACGGGAACAGCCTGCCTTCTCCTCCTCCGGAGTTCATGCAGGAGCTGCGTGTGAACGCATCGATGTACGATGCACAGCAGGGCGCGACAAGCGGTGCGCAAATTGATGTGAATACGGCCACCGGCACGAATAAGTGGCATGGACAAGTCTATGGCAGCTTTGCCAACAATGCTCTCAATGCTTCGCCGTTCTTCTTTGGACAGGCCTATCAGCTGGCGCAGCAGGGCATCGGGGTGTTTCCTTCATCGATGATCAACCCCTATCTGAATCGCTGGTCGAGCGGATTCACGGTGGGCGGACCGCTGTTCAAGAGCAAGTTGAAGGACAAACTGTTTATCTTTGTTGCTTATCAGCACCGGTCCGATTCAGACGAGGCGACCGGCATGTCGCAGATGACGGTTCCGACGGGTTTGACAGACGATCGGTCGGTTTCGGGTTTGCTCAACGCAGACGCGATATGGGGTGGCTCCGCGACTGCGGGCCAGATCAACCCGATTGCCCAAGCCTTGCTCACCGCGAAGCTTCCTAACGGGCAGTATCTGATTCCGTCGGCGCAGTCGAATGTCCCGTATCAGTTTGGCGTGGCAAACGTGAATCTGATCGGCACTTCGGTGCTGACATCGAATCAGGCGACGATTTCACTGGATTATGACCTGACGAAGAACGATCGGTTGTCGGCCAAGTACTTCTATCAGGATGCGCCTGTCACCAAGCCTTATGGGTACTCCCAGACGGGCGGGTTCCCGTTGACGCAGAACAACGGATCACAGGTTGCGGCCATTGATAACACGATCTCGATTGGCTCGCGTCTGAACTGGGAACAGCGCCTGGGCTTTGTGCGCATGGGTTCGTACAGCTTCTTTAATCAGACGCTTCCGGGGTCGAACTTCGGAATTGGCCAGGGAGTTGCGGGATACGCGCCGGGATTGCCTGGAATCAATATCAAAAACTTTGCCGACAACGACCAGTATTCTCCGGGGCTGAACCTTGGGCCGTACAGCGCTTTTACCAACATGGGCTACTATCAGAATCGCCTCAACCCTTCAACGAACGTGATCTTTACAATTGGCAAACACACGATCGTGGCCGGCGGCGGTTACAGCTACACGCAGCTCAACATCACGAACAATCGCAATGGAGTTGCCCAGGTTACGATCAACGGCTTCGACAATTTTCTCAAGGGAAGAGTCCGGGCCTCGAACGTGATTGAGAGCATTGACCCGAACAGCGGCCGCAACAATGCGGACCGCTACTATCGCTCGAATGAGCTTTCGGGCTACGTTCAGGACAAGTGGCAGGCAAAGCCGACCCTGAGCATCACAGCAGGCGTTCGCTACGACTACCACGGCGGGCTGACGGAAAAGTACGGCAACATGTTCAACTTTGACCCCGCGCTCTATGACGTGACGGGCGATACGACCAACGGCTTTACGGTGAACAATGCCGGATTTGCAGTGGCCGGCAACAACAAATACTTTCCGACCGCGGGCGTAAGCAACTCGACGCTGAACGGAAGGCAGTGGGGCATCTCCCCGCGCGTTGGCTTCGCGTGGTCACCGAGTGCGTATCGCGGCAAGCTTGTGATCAGCGGCGGTGGCGGCATCTACTATGACCGCGGCGAGCTGTTCACTTATCTCTCGCAACCGGCCGGCGGTTCCATCGGCGGCCCATTCGGAGTCACGGAGTCTGCTCCTCTGGTGAGCTATGCCAACGGCAACAGCGGATCACTCTCAAACCCGCTGGGCACGGCTCTCAGCGCGTCCTCCTATGTTTCGCCGAACTCCAATCCGGCCACGGTTAAGCAGGCACTGCAGAATCAGTTGAATATCATGACGGGGCCAGCCTCCGATCCTCAATATGGAAGGGCCTGCGGCGGCATCGACAGCCAGACGTATCCCGGTTATCTGGACTGCACTCCCACGCTGAACTTCGGCACGTATGACCGGAACAACGTGCTGCCTTACACGATCAACTACACGCTGAACCTGCAGTGGCAGCCGACAAATAATGTGGCCGTGACTGTGGGTTACACCGGGAATCGCGGGCGGCACTCCGTGATTCCGCTGCCGCTGAATGAGCCGGGCATCGCAAGCTCAAGCAACCCAATCTGGGGCGAGCAGGCGACCTACGGCTTTGAGGTGCTCAACCAGAACAACCTGTACACGGATTCTTACGGCTATCAGTATTACTACCCAATCGCCGGTGAGCCGTGGAACACCTACGACGGCGGCAATACGGACTTCCGTGTGCCGTACATTGGCTACAATCCCAACGCAGCGGACTTCAAGGCGGCGGGCGTGGCGGCTTATGACGCGCTTGAGGCCCACGTGGAGAAGCGGCTATCACATAATTTCCAGATTGGCGGAAGTTATACGTGGAGCCACGCTCTGGATGAGCAGAGCGACATCGGGCTGTTCTTCACCGGCGATGACCCGAAGCATCTGCGCGATTCCTGGGCGTCGGCCGACTTTGACCGCACGCATGTGTTCAGCACCAACTTCCAAGTGAAAGTTCCCAACACCGCCATTGCCCACTCGTTGAGTTCGTACTTTGTTAACGATTGGAATTTGACGGGCACGGGCATTCTTCAGAGCGGCCAGCCGTATTCGCTTTATGAGTTCTATGGAGCAGTCGGCAGCATCAACTTTGGCGACTATCCGAACTTGATGAATCCTGTGCTTGGCATCAAGGACCCGAAACATCCGAAGACCGCAATCACAGGCAACACGGGCGCCTTCCGCGGGACGGGTGGCACCTACATCCCGTACATTGATCCCTCACAGATTGCCATCAACTACGTTCAGCCGGGGCAGTTCGGAGTTCCCATCTCAACCGGGAATGACCCGCAGGACATTTACGAGACGGCATTCAACAAGGGACAGCGCAATATCTTCCGGCAGGCATTGCAGAAGCGTCTTGACCTTTCGCTGCGCAAGAACTTTCACGTGACAGAGAAGGTTGGCGTTCAATATGACCTGAACGTCTTCAACGTGACGAATACAACGAGCCTGGACGTGCCGCAGGATCAGGCGCAGATTCGTCAGAACTACGCATGCTCCAATAGCGCAACTGCTTACTCCATCAACAATTACCTGAATTGCACGCCTGGCAACATTTACATCAACTATGGCCAGCTTGTGACTGGCAACAATCCAGCGGACCAGCAGTCCACTCTTGCCAACCTCGACCAGCTTCCGTACGCGACCGGCACAGGGAAGGCGACTCGTCTGCCCACAACAATTCCGTTGAATACGCCGGGGACGACCTGCTCGGCTCCGTACGCAATCAGCAACACGGCTGGATGCCCGAACAACGCAGCCAACTTTGGCTCCACAACGGGCACCATCGGCGGCTCCAGAGCCTTCACTATGGGGGTTCACATCACCTACTAATCCAGCGAGACGTTGCAGCAAGAATGGCCGGAAGCTCTCGAGCTTCCGGCCAATTTCATTGGTGCAGGGTGTGCTTCCCAACAAAAAGGCCCCCAGCCGAAGCTGGAGGCCTTGAGTCTTGAGGCTGGAGCCGCAGGCATCGCTGCCCGCGGCCAGCGGAGTTAGTACATGCCTTCCATGCCGCCACCGTGGCCGCCAGCAGGGGCCCCAGACTTGGGCTCAGGAATCTCAACGACCAGAGCCTCGGTGGTGAGCAGCAAACCAGCGATGGATGCAGCGTTCTGGAGAGCCGTGCGCGTGACCTTGGTGGGGTCGATGACGCCGGCCTTCACCAGGTTCTCAAAGACGCCGGTGGCAGCGTTGTAGCCGTAGTGCTGGTCCTTGGACTCGAGCACCTTGGACACCACAACCGCGCCCTCTTCACCGGCATTCGCGACGATCTGGCGCAGGGGCTCTTCGAGGGCGCGGAGCACAATCTGTGCGCCGATCTTCTCATCGCCTTCAAGGATTTTGATCAGCTCGGTGACCGCGGGCATGGCGCGAACCAGGGCCACTCCGCCGCCGGGGACGATGCCTTCCTCGACTGCCGCGCGGGTGGCGTGCAGCGCATCTTCAACGCGAGCCTTCTTCTCCTTCAGTTCGGTCTCAGTCGCAGCACCGACCTTGATGATGGCAACGCCGCCGACCAGCTTGGCGAGGCGCTCCTGGAGCTTTTCACGGTCGTAATCTGAGGTGGTCTTCTCGATCTGCGAGCGGATCTCCTTGACGCGACCGTCGATGTCAGCAGCTTTGCCGGCGCCGTCAACGATGGTGGTGTTGTCCTTGTCGATGGTGATGCGCTTGGCGCGGCCTAGATCTTCGAGCTTCACGCCCTCCAGCTTGATGCCCAGATCCTCGGTGATGGCCTTGCCACCGGTGAGGATGGCGATGTCACCCAGGATCGCTTTGCGGCGATCGCCGAATCCGGGAGCCTTGACGGCAGCCACGTTCAGGGTGCCACGCAGTTTGTTGACCACGAGTGTTGCGAGCGCTTCGCCTTCTACATCCTCTGCGATGATGAGCAGGGGCTTGCCACCGCGGGCGACCTGCTCCAGCAGGGGCAGAAGATCCTTCATGGCGCTGATCTTCTTCTCGTAGATCAGGATGTAGGGATCGTCCAGAACCGCTTCAAGGCGCTCGGCGTCGGTGACGAAGTAGGGGCTGAGGTAGCCGCGATCAAACTGCATCCCGTCAACGGTCTCGAGGCCGGTGTGCATGGTCTTGGACTCTTCGATGGTGATGACGCCATCCTTGCCGACCACCTTGACGGCGTGCGCGATGATGTCGCCAATCTCCTGATCGCCGTTCGCCGAGATCGCGCCCACCTGGGCCACAGAACCCTCATCGACGGGCTTCGAGAGCTTGCCAAGAGCGCCGCCCTCGGTCCACTTGCCGTCCTTGTCGCGGGTACCGATGATCACGGTGACGGCCTTGTCGATGCCGCGCTTCAGTGCCGTCGGGTTGGCGCCGGCAGCCACCGTCTTGACGCCTTCGCGGAAGATGGCCTGGGCCAGGACGGTCGCGGTCGTGGTGCCGTCGCCGGCCACGTCGCTGGTCTTGGAGGCGACCTCCTTGACCAACTGAGCGCCCACGTTCTCCATGGGGTCTTTCAGCTCGATTTCCTTGGCTACCGTCACGCCGTCCTTGGTGATGGTGGGCGAACCGAACTTCTTCTCAATGACAACGTTGCGGCCCTTGGGGCCGAGCGTCGCCTTCACGGCGTCTGCCAGCGTGTTGACGCCGCGCAGGATCGCCTGACGGGAATCTTCACCGTGCAGAATCTGCTTTGCCATGCTCTTAACTCTCCAATTCAGTTATTGGTGATCCGATTTTGACTTGCGGGCGATCATCGCTGCCGATTCGCCGATTGCTGCAATGTCCGATTCCTACTTGCTGACGATACCCAGGACTTCTTCCTCGCGCATGATCAGGAACTCTTCACCGTCAATCTTGATCTCGGTGCCTGAATACTTGCCGAAGAGCACGCGGTCGCCAGCCTTGACGTCCAGAGGGAACACCTTGCCTTCGTCGTTTGACTTGCCCTTGCCCACGGCAATCACTTCGCCTTCCTGGGGCTTTTCCTTGGCGCTGTCGGGGATGATGATGCCACCGCGAACCGTTTCGGTC
>JAJXXG010001021.1 GCA_021781255.1 Acidobacteriota bacterium | reverse complement strand
TGGTCGCGTAGCGACAACATGGAATTAAAGTGAACTGGTGGGAGTGAGCAAAGTAAAACGGGCGGCGCCAGCCGCCCGTTCGATGTTTTTGTTGCCCGCACTAGAACGGCACATCACCGTCCGCTGGAGCTTCTTCGGCCTGGTCCGCGTCGTTCGATTCCTGCTCCGCGAAAACCAGTACCGTATTCGCGAAGAGTTCCGTGATGGAAGCCTTCACGTCGATCTTCTTCTTACCGTTCTCGACCTGTTTCGTGTACTCGCGGGTGCGGCTTTCGCCCTCAACGAGGACCGGCTGACCTTTCTTCAGGTTCTCGGCAACCTTCTTGCTGAGGTTGCCCCACACAACGATGCGATGCCATTCTGTGCGGCTCTTGTCTTCACCGTTCTCTTTCCAGAAGGTCTTCGTTGCGACTGAGAAATTCGTAACCTGGCGGTCGTTTTCAAACTTGGTTGTTTTGGCGTCCTGTCCTACGTAGCCGCGGATTGAGTGGGTGTTTTGGTATTTCATGATGTCTTCTCCTTTGTAAGTCCTCCGAATCGCTCGGGGCATCCACCCGGAGGGCATGACGTGTTGTGAGCTTCCAAGTGCCAAGGGCTGCTTTCTGATGAGCTTGAAAGCAGAAGCCCGCCGTTGCCGCAGGACGTGAACGGTATTACCGGCATGGTGCCCGAGCGTAAGGGGAGACTGAAGGAGAATCGTGAAAAACATCCCACGATTGGCTTACAGGGACGCCTCCCAAGTTAGACCGCGTTACATTGAAAGTCGCCAACGATTCTGAAAGTGAATGGTGTGAGCCGCAGTTGCAGCGCGTGTGTGGGAGTCTCATTCGAGAACCGCTTTTGGTCAAGACGGTAGAAGCACCCGGAACGAAACAAGGTTGGTAAGAAGTGATGTGAAGGCTTCTCGGACCTGAGCTGTACTGGCTTTTCGCCCGGCGCAATCGCGGGCCTGCCGATGTACAGCTTGCGGGATGGACAGTGATGGTCATGGCGTTAGGGCCACAAAAATATCGGGTGGCTGGCAGAGCCCGTGGGCCTACTCTACCCGTTCTCCTCATTGCTGTGGCTTTGGTGTCTCCGCATTCGGTGTTGTCGTTGGTGTTGCTGTTGTCGTGGGCGCGACAGGCCGCGCCTTGAGCGCCGGTCCAGCCGGCGCTGGCGTTTGTACTTGCATGTTGCCTCGCATCATCACAGTGACCTGGAGGGGAGATTCCGTGCGAAAGCGGAGCAGAGTTTCAGGCCTGACGTTGATCTCCTGCCCTCGTGTAATCGCGTTGGCACCGGCCCCGAGGCCTCCTCCTGCGAGCGCGCCGATTCCCGCGCCTTTACCGCCTCCTGCAATGCCTCCGATGAGAGCACCGACGCCAGCTCCGCCCGCTGTTTTCTCTGCGGTGTTTACTCCTCTGCCATTTGCCTTACTGGAGAGGGGTTCGGTGATTAGGGACACATCCTGCGGGCCATCTGGCGACGGCAGACGGATGCTGACTAGCTCGATGGTGAGTAATGCCTGTCCTACGAAGTGACCCGCTTCTTTTGCCTCGACAACTCGCCCGAGAACGGAAGTCCCACTTGGGATGAGGACTAGATTGTTCTGGAACACGTTCGCTGCAACCGTGCCGTGAAACTCATCGTCGGCTTTTGCTGTCTTGCTGGAGATTGGATCTGTAATCCGAATTGGGATAAACGCGCCTTGTGCCAGTACCACAGAACGGGGGAGGGTTTGAATGGGAGTTGCCACTTGGGCAGGCCGCGCCGGAGCTGGCGTCGGGGCGGCGACTGACGGTGCGCCTGGCTGCTGCACTGTGAGATTGTTGAGAACTGTCTTGACCCCTGTAACGCCTCCTGCTTCTTCGGAAGCCAGGACTTTCGCGGCGTCGCTCGTGACGAAGCCGCTCAGTGTCACGACGCCCTTTGAGACTGTGACAATGACGTGCATTCCCTGAAATACATGCTCAACGTTGAGAGCGTTCTCGACTTTCACGGTGAGTAGGTTGTCGGACGGCGGCGCTTTCTGAGCAAACGCAGCCGGAGACGTTACGGCAACAGGGGCGGCGAGCAGCAGAGCCACTGTGTAGGCGAGTGAGAGACGAGCAAGAGAGTGGGGGTACACAATTGCGTCCTTTCCTGAGCTTGAGATTTCATCAAAATCTTGAAACGATAACCAAGATTGCTTCTACAATAGTAGCTATCTACCACAGTGGCAAGACGTGGAGATGTAAACCGATATACCGTCAAAGAGTTGCGAGGTGAGCGATGCAATCGGATTTCGAGCTGATGGAATACGCACGCGGGCGCAAAGTCGCCCTTCGTAAGAATGGGCTGATTATGCTCACTGCTGGTCTACTACTTCTGATCTTGATCCAGTTGAAACTCGTGGTGGGCTGGATGACACTTCTCATTTTCATCATGGTTTTTGTCCTGGGCATCGTACAGCCGATCCGTTACCGGCTGAAAAACCATCCGTTCCGCGCAGAGCTTAAAGAGAAGCGTTTCGCACGTGCCCTGCTGTTCGGATGCACGCTCGGCTTCGCTTTTTTATTCGTGTCTGCGGTGTTGATCGGGATCGACGGCGATTTGGTAGGTAGAGCTGCGCGAGCCTGCGCTTTGCTTGGCGTGATGGGCTTCTGCATACCAATCTTCTTTTCGTACAAAACTCTCTAAGAGGCTCGGGATGAAGATGGATGAGCATACGCACGGAAGTTTGCGCTTCTGGCGCGAGGCTACGGCATCGCACGATATCAAATTCGCGGCGGGCCGACTGCAAGCGCCTGGATCTGTGGACCCTCAGCGGGATTTAGCTGCGCAGAGAGCCGTGTCAAAGGGCCGCGGCGACGACGCGGGCCATCTAATCGCGCATCAGTTCGGCGGTCCTGAAGCTCCGTACAACCTGAGTATTCAAAACTACCGGCAAAACCAAGGTGGCGGAACGTATTGGGATCTTGAACAGCGATGGGCCAGCCAGTTGAAAAGTGGCGTTGCCGTTGATGTGACGGTGCGTGAAATGTCACGGAAGGGAGAGGATCGACCGTATCACCGGCATGTGTCGTGGCTGGAAACCCATAAAGACTCGCTTGTCCTGGGCGAGCTGGACTTCGTGAATACGATGAGTCCTAAAGGACGTAGCGCCGAAGGAATTCCGAAGGTTGATTACGACATTCCAGCGAAGATAGTCGATCTGACAAAAATGCAAAGGAATGGCTCTGCGAGCCATAACGGCGATGCTCCGCCTTTGCAAATCCCAATTTGGACTGCGACAAACCCCTATGCCGCGCAGCTCGACGCTGCGGTGGTCAAACAAGACATGAACTCAGTGCGTGCAGGTCTCTTGTATGGCCTCGACAAAGCGGAGATTCACGGTTTTCTGGCCGGACGACACGGCCAAAGCGAAAATGCTCGTTTCTACGCTCATGGGTTGGTGGACTCCGTGAGAGGACAGATCAGAGGCGAGCTTTCGGCGCGCCGCGGCCCGGATCGAGGCCGGTAGGTGTCCTACTGCGGTTCATGCTAAGAGCATGGTTGCGTAAATTCCCCTTCCCTACCCACGGATGGTTATTTCGATGGCTTCCGGCGCTACGTTGAACGTCAGCGCCAGCCCCTTCTTTGCTTCTGCCATTGTGAGCGGTCCGATAGCCAGATTGGGCTTTACTGCCGAAGGAATTTCAACGACCGGCGCAGGTGCATCGGCCGGCTTCGGCATCGGTTCCCATTTCAGCGTTGAAAAATCTATACCCAGGTCGTCGGCCGATCTGTACTTTATAGGGTTACGTTCCCCTGCCCAAACGTTCGGAATGTTCACGCGTGCAAATTCGCTGAACTCAATCAGGTAGCGATTTTCCGGGGCTTCGTCATTCTCGGGTGTAGGCTTGCACGGCACTACGTCGCTGATCTTTCCGACGATAAACGCCGCGTGATGCGCCTCCGGCCCCTCTACCCAATCAGCGTGAGCGTTGCGGGTGCAGACTGCATAGGGGCAGCGTCGCGCATGATTGCGGTCCAGCCTCCACGCTGACGTACCCCCTTCTCTAAGGATTCGTTCAATGCTTTTTGCGGTGAAAACAACGGCGATTTCTTCTGACATGACAGCCTCCCTTTGTTGCGGCAAAATGAGACTAGCATTATTAGAATAGTGCTGCAATACTTTATATAAACTTTATAAGTATTATCTTTAAGAGAATTGCCGCCCCGCGAGAGCCGCCCTTGCTACCGTTGATGAAGTCATCTTAAAGTAAGTGGTGTAAGTGGTAGTATAAGCGTAGGAGGTACTCTATGCGCGGGACATTCACGGTTGGCGGCTCCGAGTTCTCTTTGAGCCGGGCCGAAGTAGAAAGCAGGCTGGCAGGCGTTCAGCCCGAAGTGATCCGCGAAATTGCGGTGACAATCAACGGCGCACAGTACCCGGTAAAACAGGCCCTTGCGGCCGCTACTGGCCTGCTGCGCGGCAACTTCACATCACACGAAGCAATGCGCGTGTTTCGCCGGTTGTCGTTCCCGATGGGGGCGGAATCGGCACCCTCGCCACTTCCACCGGCCCGGCGCTCGATTTTTGAGGACACGGAAGAAATTCTCTGCCCGGATTGCAACAAACCCTATACGTTTCGGACGATAGCGCCCGGCCAGATGACCTTTGAGGGCTGCAACTGCGAGGAAAAGAAAACGGTCAATTTCCCGCCTGGCTCTCTCGTGTGGACAATCGGCAACACCGGCCTAGGCTTCCTGCGGGTGCCAAAGCACTCGGCGTAAAGCCGGTTGGGGGTCACTACACCAAACGTCAAAAATAGTACGCTAACGCGCTTGCGACATCTCTACACGCGCTTTTCAGACCGGAAGACACCGATAGCGGCCAGTCCTGCAATCGCTTGTACTCCTGCAAAGGTCAATAACGCTTTATTGAAGCCAAACTGCAGAGACCACCCGAATAGAAGACTACCCAGCCCGAAGCCAGTGAACAGTGCAAACACATTGAAACCCATTGCTTGTCCTGCTCGTTTCGGGTCGAGGGTGGTGACGATTCCGGCAAGAAGAGGCTGGGTCATGTCATAACCGAGTGAGAGGGCGGTGACGACAACAACCGCAAAGGCAAGGGGCAACACGGGAATCAAAAGGACTGCGGAGAGTGCGGCCAGAAGGATGCCTACGGGTAAGATCCATCGACGGCCCCAACGGTCGGCAGCCCGCCCGATGACAGGACCGAACAGAAAGCCTGGGACGCCATAGCCGAGCAGGGCTAAGCCGATTCCGGCTCCCCCCAGCCCGTACCGGCGTGAGAAGTACAGTCCCAGCCATGTGAAGACCCCGGAATGAAACACTGCGTTCAGGAAGACGTAGAAGTAGGTTCGCTGGGCCTTGGCGAAGGTCAGCAAGTGTCTGTATCCGATCAGAACGGATTCCAATGTCAGAGTCCTTGCGAGTGGTCGTTCGCCGAGCGCCCCGGCATACGGCCGCAGCAGCAGGAGCGCAGCGAAACCGACAGCACTGACCCCGAGAAACACGCCGCGCCAGCCGATTACGGGCTCAAGCAGTACGCCAAAGGTAGAGCCAAATGCCATTCCACCGGCCATCGCACCAAACAACCATCCCAGCGGACGGCCCCGCTCCATGTATGGAAAGAGCACTCCGATCAGGGCCAGCGCCAGCGGCACCACTCCGCTTGCGCCAAGGCCGGTAAGAAAGCGCCAGATAATCATTTGATCAACGCCGCCAGACGTAGCCGTAAGGCCGGTCAAAATAGCGAAGGCTGCAAGCGAGGCGAGCATAATGCGCCTGCGCCCAATCCAGTCCGACAACAGACCGAAGAACAGCGTCGAAATTCCGTAAGGGATCAGATAGACCGGAACGAGAAGGCCGACTTTTTGGGCCGAGACCCCGAACGTCGCAGCCAATCGAGGGATCATGGGCGCGACCATGTAGCCCTGGAAGAAGATCAGGAAAGTGATGCCAGCCAATACGCGGAGAAGGCGATCGCGCTGCTGGATTTCAAGAGTCGAAGAAGAAGATAGGCTTGTCATAAGGAGTGAAACCCAAGCGCCCAACTTGGTCGTTGGGCGCTTGGCAATGCTTCCTGCTAAAGAGCGCTGCCAATCCCGGCGCTGCGCAATGTCTGCTCATTAATTCCGCCAGCACAGCACTCCGCGAGGGCTCCGTCGATGACAACACTCGGAACCCGCTTGATGCCCAGTTCCCCAGCCCGTTTCGCCGTGCTCTCCTGCTTCATGTCATGCACTGTGATTTCACAGGACGAACAGGCGATGCTCTTCACCAGCGCGACTGCTTCATCGCAGCAGCTGC
This sequence comes from Acidobacteriota bacterium, assembly GCA_021781255.1. The sequence goes on along the minus strand of JAJXXG010001021.1, from coordinate 2,804 downwards.
AACCTGCAGTAAAGATCTCAACCTTACGTTTCTGACTCATAGTGGTATTCCTCCGTTGAACAACCGTGTTAATCATGCTTGCGGACAGCACGATGGCTTCTTTTGCGGCCATGCATTCCAGACCGATGCGACCATGAGCATCCCTACTCCGCAGTAGAGAGCCAAGGTCGAATTGAGACTGAATTTGCCGACCAGGATGACAATAGAACTCCCTACCCCAAGCAGTGCTGGCCAGTATCCATGGCGCTGTCGCGCACGAAAGCTGAGGGCTGCAATTGCGACGAGCAGGAAGGCGAGAGTGATCGCGAACAGATACTGAGCACGAACCAGAAATCCGAGTCCAAGCGTGCTTGCGATGGCGGCATAAGCAGGCCAACACACCGGGCAGGTTAACTTCGGAAGCAGTGCTACACCAATACTCGGTATCGTCGCCCAACGATCAGTTCTCATGAATCACCTCGTCGGACCCGATACTTTCAAGGATGGAGCACTTCGCGGCGGAACCCGCGCCAGGGCAAGAATCCGTTAGCTCCATGAGAGAGTTCCTCATGGCTTCAAGCGTCCGGATCTTCTGGCTGATCTCGTCCACCTTGCTCTGTGCAAGAGCGCGCACATCGGCACAGTCTGTCGTCTGGTCTTCCGCCAGCGACAGCAGCTCTTTAATCTCCTTGAGGGAGAAACCGAGGTCCTGCGCTCTCTTGATAAACCGGATGCGAAGCACGGCGGTCCGCGAATACAAGCGATAGCCCGCGGTGGACCGGGGAGGCTCTGACAACAGGCTTTGCGCCTCGTAGAACCGCACACTTTCGGGGTTGATGCCTGCCTCTTGCGCCAGTTGGCCGACGGTCAAGTTCTTCATATTCAAACTCTAAACCCCGTAGTTACCTACGGGGTCAAGCGGCAGATTGAAATTTTGGTCTTCAGGCACAATCAGGACGGCTCAGAAGAGATCGATCTCTGGACCTTTACGGAAAGGTTCGTTTGCGCAAGCCGACGCTCTCTGTGCGAAACCCCAGCATTTTGTGTTGCAAAAAGCTGTTGCGATTGCTTTTTGGCTGGCAACAGGTTTGCGCAACAAAGTCTCACCGTACGATTTTTGACGTTTGGTGTAGTGACCCCGGTTGGCCCTTAGCCAGCTTCGTTGGTCATCATCCGGTTAGTCGAGCTGGTCCAGCTCGGAGTGTATGAGAGTGTGACAGTCATACTAGCGTCCCCAATTTCTGAAATACTCGGCATCCGCTCGTTCGGCTTCTCGTTCCGCCTGCTCATCGGGGCTTGGTTCTGAAGGTGGCTCGTAACGGGTGATAAATTCGTTCAGTTGCTTGTCCAGAACGACGGCCAGGTGCATCAGTGACTCGGCCAGTTGGTCTACCGTCCTGAACGTGACGTGCAGCTCGCCGGGGGCAAGTTGAAGGGACGCCGGCAATGTGTCGATGTCCGTTTGCACATCTTGGAGTACAAGGGTGCGCAGCTTTCGCCGGACGGTACTTCCCTTCCCTTCCCGGATTTCGGCAAATGCTTGAGCTGGGTCGTCGGCCTCCTGCAGCCGCTGAAGGAAGTTGCTTAGGGTCTCCCGCTCGATTAGGCGAGCCCGGCCGATTGGAACGGTCGGCAGCGCGGCCATGAGGTTCTGAGCTGAGCGCGGCTGGATCTCAAAAAGCTGTTGTAGGTCTTTCGTGTCATAGTGTGAGCGGGCTGAGCCCGCGACAGTCCGGGAGATTGGGTAGAGCCGGTCCAACCAAGAGAGCCTTCGCCCCATACCGTTTCCTCTCCAAAATCGTGCCTGCAAAGATTATTGCGCATAAGCGCAACAATCCCCTACCCTCAGAACAGTCATTTCTGACTTTTGATAATGTACGTTATCCAAAGTATGAGATCCTGAGAGCTAGAAAACATGGAACTTACCATCCTTCATTCCGCGACGGTTTCAGACTCCCCGGAAGGCGAGCCGGATTTGCCTGCTCCGATCCTCCGACTCCTTGAGGGGGTCGAGCGAAGCCTAGAGTCGCCAAACTCAAGGCGAGCATACCGGACTTCCCTGCTCCATTTCTTTGGATGGTGTCGGGCTCAGTCGAACGTTCCGACGTTCTCTCGGATGGCCGTTCTTCAGTACAAAGACTCACTCGCTGCGGCCGGCGAACTTCTGGAGGATGGGCGCCTGGAGCGGCGCTATGCGCCTGCGACCGTGAATCAGAGACTCGCCGCGATTCGTGCCCTGGCACAAGAAGCGGCGGACCAGGGTTTAATCTCTCCGATTGAAGCGGCTGGAATCCGACGGGTGCGAGGCGAAAAGACTCAATCCATTCGCACGGGCATGTGGGTCGGGAAAGCGGAGCTGGACCGTATTCTCCGGATACCGGACCGCCAGACGCTTAGGGGTAAACGCGACTTTGCGATGCTGTCCGTTCTCTTCTCGACGGGCCTTCGTCGAAGTGAATTGGTGGGCCTGCCAGTTGCCGCACTGAAACAGCAGGACGGCCAGTGGGGCCTGATTGATCTTGTCGGTAAGGGCGGTAAACTCCGTAGCGTCCCATTGCCACTCTGGGTCAAAGACGCGATCTATGACTGGCTGGCCGCTACTCGGATTGTCCAGGGGTTCATGTTTCGTAGTATTTCCCGACACGGGAAGCTCGGAACGGTGCAGATGTCTGATGAGAGTGTGAAACTCATACTCTCACACTATACGACTACGAAGAACTTGGAAGGCTTTCGTCCTCATGACGCGAGACGTACTTGTGCCCGACTCTTGCGTGCATCCGATGCCGCCTTGGAAGATATCAAAGATCTGCTCGGGCATTCCTCAA
>JAJXXG010000626.1 GCA_021781255.1 Acidobacteriota bacterium | reverse complement strand
TTTTACGCTTCTTGTTTTTTGCTTCTTTTTGCGCCCGACGAATCCTCAAATAGGCGATAAGACCACTCGAGGTCATTGCGCTTTGGCCCCCGCTTCGGCACAAGAGTCGAGGCTGGCCCCTTATAGTTCGATTGCCTGCGAGAGAGCCCGCGCATATAGCGCGCTTTCTATTGCAAAAGCGAAGATGAGATGAGCGAGCAGATAACCAAAAATACGACCTTTGCGCACCGCAAAGGGTGTCTGCTTCGGGCGGTTGTGGGTATCCTGCTGGTGGCGGGCGCGCTATCGATTGCCGCGCAGGACGACATAACCACGCAGAACGCGTCCAGCGCCCTCGATGGCGCCTGGATCACCGGACCGGCGTCGAACCCGTTGAGCCGTCTGAATGGGCCGGCTTTCCAGACTGGCGCCTCGGCGGAGCCCTACGATCTCCAGGACTTCGCGCCGGTCAACTATCTGGATGACAGCATGCCGCGCTGGATATCCCTGCGGATGAGCGAGCGCTATCGTTACGAAGCATTCAACAACTCCAGCTTCGAGGCAGGAAATGACGACTCATACGAACTGAACCGCTTTCGCCTTGAGGCCGACGTGCGGCCTTGCTCGTGGTTCCGCGTGAGCGCCCAGGTGCAGGACGCGCGACCCTTCTTCGAGAGTCCGCCCATCGGTCCGCCCAACGAGGTCCGCTGGGACCTGAAGCTGGCCTACGCGGAGATCGGCGATCCGGAAAAGCACTGGTTCAGCCTCCGCGTTGGGCGGCAGATTATCAATTACAACAACACGCTGATCTCCGGCTCCGAGTGGCGCAACCAGGGTCGCTCCTTCGACGCCGCGGCGCTAAATCTGCAGAGCCGGCGCGCGCGCCTGGGCATCTTCGCGGCGTCAGCCGTGGTGCCGCAGGACTCTGGGGTTAGCCCTCACCAGGAGGGGAACAACATCTACGGTCTCTACGGCCGGATCCTCAATCTGCTGCCGCACTCGAGCCTGGAGGCGTTTGCTCTGTGGCGCGTGCAGCCGGCGGAAGTAATGCAGGCGGCCCTTGCGACGACCACCGGCAAGGGGGATGAGCGGGCCTACGGCGTGCGCATGAAGGGGCGCGCCAGTGAGTCGCTGGACTACTCGGGTGAACTGGTTATTGAGAACGGGACGGCTGGAGCCTACCCGATTCGGGCCTGGGCCTTCGACTATGGCGTTTCTTACCAGTTCCGCGAGGCGCGTGGACAACCGCGCTTCTTTGCGCAGCATGACTTCGCTTCCGGTAACAGCAACCCGGCCGACGGTGTGCACCGGACTTTCGACACCATGTATCCCGAGGCGCACGACCGCTTCGGTACGCTCGATCTGTTCGGCTGGCAGAACATTCAGTCCGTGCGCGCCGGTGGAACAATGATGCCGCACCGCCGCTTGAGCGTGAGCGCACAGGCACTGGACTTCTGGGCGGTGTCGGCACTCGATGCGGTGTACAACACCTCGGGCGAGGCCATCGCCGTCAACAAGATTGCGAACGGCAGGCACATCGGCGACGAAGTCGACGTGTACGTCTGGTACGAATTGAACCGCCACTTCAATGTAGGCGCCGGCTACGGCTGGTTCAGCGGTGGCGACTTTCTCTCGCACATAGTCAGCAGCCATAGCTATTCCAGCTCGTATGTCGTATTGAACTTCAAGAACAGAGGGCAGCAGCGAGAAAAGTAACAAGGCTCCTGCCGTCCTGTCTTTTCAGGTAATTTGTTCGTTTGCGCCCTGCCTCTTTTAAATAGAAATGACCTCACCCGTAGCGAGGAGGGGTCGCCTGTCGCATTCATCCATTGCGAGGCAAATTGATAATATCTTATACTTATATTATGATCTCATTCCCTCAAATCGAGATACCGGAAAATCTTCATTTCAGGGTAACCCGCGTGCTCGCTCTGCAAATACTGGAGGCCGAACGGGATTCACGCGTGCTGGTGTTTCCGAACGAGGCCGAATTGTGCCAGCAGCTCGGAGTGAGCCGAACGATTTTGCGTGAAGCTGTTAAAGTACTGGCGGACAAGGGCATGATCGAGGCTCGCCAAAAGCTGGGCACTCGCGCCAAGCCCCGGGCGGCATGGAATCAACTCGATCCCGATATTCTGGGCTGGTGGGCGGAATTGGGGCCCGATGCGCGTTTTCTGCGCGACCTTTGTGAAGTTCGACTGGCTATTGAACCGACCGCATCCGGGTTTGCTGCTGTTCGCGCTTCTGCCGACGAAATTGAAGCGATCGGACGCTGCCTGAAGCTGCGCGAGGCAAAAACCAAGGCTTCCAATTATTCCGAAGCGGTCGACTTCAATCTCGAATTTCACTCAGCCGTCGCGGCCGCCTGCCACAATACACTTATCGAGCAGTTAAATCGGGCAATTAGCCGTCCGCTGCGGATAGCCTTGTCTTACACCACAGGGTTAGACGCATCGGATGAGCTCGATATCGCGGCTCATCGCCAACTATATGAAGCTATCTGCAATCACGATTCGATGAAAGCACGTGCGGCTGCGGAACGAATCGTTGGATTTGCCATGCTTGGCGTTGAAAGGATGATTCGATTGGAGGAGAACAGCAAGATCAAGAAGGGTCGCTTAGTTGCCTTGCGGACTCCTTCGCAGGCGCACTCCAAGAGGCGGCCTACTATTGCTGCGTCATAAATTGAGCTGTGCGCCTTCTATCCGGGTTATTTGAACCGGCAAGGAATCGTATTTACGTCGACGTTCTCATTACGGTTTTCATTCAGGTAAGGGAAGCGCGCAACCTTGGCGCGGATCTCTTTCTGGCGCGTGCCCGGATTGCCCCACAGAATTGAAACCTCCCTACCGATCGCACTATGCTCGGTATTGATTGAGCACATCGAGATCATCTGGCGATAGTACAGGCTATAGGTCCGGCCTGAGCTGATGCCCACCACTTTGCCATTCTTCAAGACCTGGTCGGCGTAGAGCGCGTTCCGTCCGCCGGCCTGTGCAAAATGCACTGGCTCCATCTCCATATATGGCTCTTCCCGCCGGAATTGTGATGCGTAGACATCCACCACGTCATCGGGATTCCACTCCAGCGTGACAACCTGCCGGCGCGGGTTCGCGGCATACTTCTCGAGCGCGGCGCGGCCGATGAACTCGTGGTCGAACTTGACGGTCTTCCCCCATCCGAGTTCGATTGGGTTGCGATAGCGCGCCCGCATGTCGGGGCCGATGCTGCCCACGAGAAGCGCCGGCTTGAACTTCGGCATATTCATCTTGCCCAGGAACTCCATGAAGCCTTTGTCCTCAAACCACGGAGCCGGGAAATGCAGGAATGACTGCGGAAATCCGTTCTCGGTGTGGTTCATCTGATAGGCATGGAATCCGAGCTTGGTGATTCCGAACGGCTCTCCTGCTTTCATGAGCGCGTTGTAGACGCCGAGGACATGCATGGTGTTGCCTTGCACCTCATAAGCGAGAGTGCCTGCCATTCCCATGCGAACAAGACGTACGTCAATGCCATCGATCTTGCTCATGCGCTGACGGCCGAACTTGATGTCATGCACGCATTCGCCGGTTGCCGCTTCCAGGATCTCCAGAGCGCGCGGGCCGCCAAGTTGCAGCACAAATACATCCCAAACAAACTCGCCCTTGGCGCGGTAGTTGCCCGTCGCCAATTTGAAGGCTGTGTAAGGCGCGAGAAAGAAGGTCAAAAACTCCTCTTCGTCCACCCGCATCAAGACGCCATGCATCATGATCAGCCCTTCCTCATTGCACATGATGCAATGCTTGATCCGGCCGATCGGGAAATTGGCATAGCTGTTCACCGAGATATCGGTGAATAGCTTCACCGCATCCGGCCCGGACACTCGATATGCCATGGGCGGATTGAGGCCGGCATGAAGATAACAGCTCTGCTTCCATGACCGGACTTCATTGCGCCAGCCGCTGTATTCGTATGGAATGGCAGTTCCATGGCCCAGGTTTGTCTGGCTGCTGACGTAAAAGTCTACGTTATCGTCGTAAGGGGCATAAGGCATGAGTGGGAAACCCCTGGCCTCCTGTGCGGTTTGGACCTTTTTGTCCACGGCTGGTGCGCCTCCTTGCTGGGTTTGTTGAGTGGCCGGCCCGAGAAAAAGGGCACGCTGTGAAGCGTGCCCTTCTAAGTCCAGGCTACAACAATCGGAATCCCTGAACTTCAAGTCAACAATCGTTCATTTGTTCAATTCGTTAATCAACGCAGCCCCTGCTGCAATGCGCTCCCTTGAGGGGCGAATACTCCAAGACACCCTAAGCCAAGCGGTGGGTTTGTCAGCGAGTAAGTCGGGCAAAGTGGATCGCCCATCGGCAGCGGGACGAGGACGGCTCCGGTGTAGGGATCGGATGCGACCGAGTGCGATGCGCCAATGGCGTTGTATCCATTAGTGTCTGTCGCGATGTTCTGCAGGAACTTGATCTTCGACGCATCCAGGCCGGTGCCGGCATCGATCACCGTAATATTGGCGTTGTTATAGCTGAATTGACAGGCTCCCAGATAGTCATTCAAGGCCGGGTTGTACCATACCTCGTCGCACTGATTTCCGTAGAACGCTCCGGAGGGGGCAGGGACCGATTGCGGAAAGCTGGCAAGCATGCTTCCATCAACGAGGGAGATGACCTGCGGTCCCCCAGGCGGTCCGCCGTATTCGTTGCAGCCCAGGAAGACTTCCATTTTGTCCGGTCCAAGCGCCATGCCGTTAGGATTGCAATTTGTAAGCGTGTACTTGCCGATGGGCTGTAGCGTGGCGGGGTTGATGATCGCGATAGCGCCGCCTGAGGTGTTTGGGTCGCCATCGTCGGGGACCGCGACGTAGAAGAGCCCGGTGGCAGGGCTATATACAGGCTGTTCGATGCCGCCCGTCGCGTTCGGCGTGTTGTTGGTTCCGTCAAACGGAATCTGCGCCAGTACCTTGTGGGCGGAAACGGAGATCAGACTGACGAAAGGTCCGGTCGGAACGCCGGGTTTCCGATTGCCGACGTCGGCGGGGTTTTCGTCCGGGTTCGTGATAAGGATGAGACCTCCGGTGGTACTGACATTGGGAACATAATAGGGATCGTCACCGGTATTGGAGTCGTAGGACAATTCATCTGACCCTTCGCATCCGTTGGTGTACACCGTAGACGCCGAATTGATGGCCATTGTCGAATTGACTAGATCGATCACCTTCACGCTGCTATTGCAATCGTCGTTTGCAGGATCGTAAACCGGGCTTCCGTTGTTGTAGGTTTGCGCATCGCCTGCCCACAACTCGGTAATGGGCACGCCCGATTGGTTGTTCATCGATCCTGTGGTGTCTATTGAGAGCACCCCAGCGGGACCGCCCGCATAGCAATTGTTCGGATCGACACATGTATTGCCCTCTGCGTCGACGATACTCCCGGTAAATGAATTCGGCGCGAGCGGATCGATGATGTTCATTGTGGGAGCGCCGCCATAAAGCACTGTGTCCATATTGATCTCCAGGATTCCGACGTCCGGACCCGAAGAGGAGAAGAAATAATCGCCGGTCTTGGCATCCACATAGCTGATGTCGAAGCCAATGAATGGAACGTTGCCCGGGGGCTTGCTTCCTTCAACAAAGACGATCGGCGCGTTTGGGTCCCCATTGACGGGGGTGGTCCCGGCGATGAGGACGCTACCACCGCATCCCGAGAGGCACAGCGATATCACGATTGCAGCCAGACAAACATACGTGAGACTCCGAGAACTTGTAGCGGTCATGAGATCCTCCAAATGAGTAAAGCAAACTGTTTTTCCCACACTTGCATCGTTCTGACGACTGCCGTGGGATGGATTCGCAATTAAACTCAAACTCCGGCGCTCTTACCTGCCCTGGCTCATCAGAGGGGCATCTCACGCCAGTCTTTATTTGCCAGGGGCACGGCCGAAGCAGTGCCCCTTCAAGTCTGGGCTGCAACAGCCCTGGAATCGGTCTAGAAGTTCAGTTTTAGCGCGAACTGAACGTCACGACCATCGTTCGCCACACTCAACTCTCCGGCGATGACGGAGCCGGATATCGCATTTCCGCCGACGGGGTTATTGAGGAAGTTGGCGTGATTCAGCATGTTGAAAAACTCGGCCCGAAATTCGAGGTTCCCGGCCCCGCCCAAATGGTTGATCCTGGTGTCCTTGACCAGGGAGAAGTCCCAATCGGCATACATCGGGCCGAAGAGGAAGCCGCGCGGAACGCTGCCCAGATTTCCCGGAAGCGGCTCTGTGAACATGTTGGGGTTGAACCATGTGACCAGATCGCCGCTCACGTGCTGCGGGTTATGGGTAATGACTGTTCCCCGATTGAATACCACGGCGTTGGGGTTGTATACCCGGCCCTGGGGCGTCGTGCCAGTACACTGGCCGTAGCTGAGTACGCACGTCGTCACATCGCCGATATTGGCCGAAGTGACGATGTCGGGACGTTCGTAGCCTGAGGTCAATTCACTCACTTCGTTCAGTGATGCATCGCCGGGCGCAACCGGGGTAAATGGATACCCGCTCTGGACCGCGATAATGTTTCCCGTCCACCAGCCATTGGCTAACGTGGAAAGGATACCTTTCGACTTCATCGTCGGAAAGTGGTAGAGCGCATTGAAGCGCCAGTTTTGGTTGGCATTGGTTGCAGTAAGTCCCCGATCATAGCGTGACTGAGCATAAGGAGTATGTACTTCGCCATAGATAGGTAGCCCGCCCTGCGACGTATCAAAGTTCTTTGACCAGGTATAGGCGCTCTGGAACTCCAAACCATGGGACATGTGCTTTTGAAGGGTAACTTGCAGGGCGTTATACCAGGACTCGGAGTTTGTTGTTACTAAGAGGGTGGGGCCCATGTTACAGTTCTCCCGTCCGCTGGGGACGGTTACGACGCCGACGAATGGATTGACTGAAACGACCGAGCAGTAATGTCCCCCCGGAACCCCGGTTGAGGCGTTGAACGCGGAATTCACGTAAGGACATTCGACGTTGCCCCGATTCGCCCAGGTAGGCAGCCCATTAACAAAGCCTGTGGGAACGCATGGATTCCCATCCTCCTGTCCCCAAAGATGGATGCCGCGGGTTCCCACATACGCCGCTGTTAAGCCGATGGCGCCGGGCAGTTGGCGGTCAACAGACACGTTCCACTGCATCAAGTACGACTGTTTTTGCTGGTACTGAGTGGTGAAAAAATCGGAGTAGGGGGAAAAACCCGGAAACGTGTTTGTGGAACCCGGCCAGAGGAACGGCGGCTGGAATGCTCCGTAATCGGCCGCGGGTGTCGCCATGTAATTCGGATACCAATTGGTGAGGTAGTTCCCTGGGCCTAAGTACGACGCGGTAGAGGTTGCGAAGCCTGCGTAAGGCGGGTCTCCCGTTTCATAAGTGAAAACGTTCAGGCCCGGCATGCCCAAATCGTAGTACATGCCATAGGCGCCGTGGATGGAAGTGTTTCCTTTACCGGTGGGGTCCCAGGCGAATCCCACCCGCGGGCTGAAGTTCTTGAGCGAGGGATTGTTGATAGGCTGCCCGGGTGTGAACGGGTTTGTCCATCCTGACCCGCCGACCACAGCGACGTCAGCGGCAGGATTCAGAAGAGAGGTCTGGAAGCCGTGCGCTTCATTCAGCGTGGTGTTGAATTCGTAACGCAGACCGATGTTGACAGTTAAGCGCGGCGTCATGCGCCAATCGTCCTGCCCGTAGACGCCGTATGTAAAGTAGTCGAAGGTGCGATGCCCCTGGCTGCCGGCGGTCTCCGCGAGTTCCAGGAACGGCTGGTTGAACAGGAAGCACGCTAACCCAGTGGAGTCGCCTGATACCTGTCCATTGGTGCCAGGTGTGTAAGGGTTAAAGTTGTCGGGGCAGAAGTTGGCAAAGGACGTAGAGCCGTAGGGAACCCAGATGTTATTGGTGACATACTGAATGCGGTTGCCCAGGAACCCGAATTTCAGAGCGTGTCTTCCCTTGGTATAGAACAAGTCGTCGCCCAGGCTCCAGTAGTTCTGCAGGTGCTGGTTAGGACTGCCTTGGTCAGCGCCCATGGTGGTGTAGTACGGACTGGAGAGGCCGGTCGAGCCGATGATAAAGAGCCCCATAGAAGCGCCGGGATTATTCAACACTTCGGGGGCGGAGGCGTTAGGAGTATTCGTGGACGTGGTATTGATGTCTGTCCGGCTGAAGGAGAGCCGTGCGGTGTTGAGAAATGCAGCTGAAAATATGTGACTTTCTGAAAGTGTGATGAACTGGCTCCGGCTTGACACTTGATCCTGGAATTCGCCGAAGCCGGCGGCGGTGGCTCCATTCCCCGGGCCAGGGCTGGTTTCGTTGGCATCGTCAATGGTATAGCGGGCGAAGAAGGTATCTTTGCCGCTGAAATTCTGGTCGACGCGCATCTGCGCGTGGTCCACGTTCTCGTGCGAGATTTGTGTGTAATTCGCGTATTGCGGTGCATACAGTGGAAGCAACTTCTGGATATAGGGGTCCACCGTCATTGAGAAGTAAGGATTCGGAAATCCGCATTCCGCACCGGTCACGACATAGGGAGCCGTTGTGCCGGCGGCTACGCAGGCAGCGGGAATTCCCTTGGCCACAATCGCATTGCCCTTGACCTGCCGTAAACCTTCATAGACGGCCCAAAAGAACGTCTTGTCCTTTTTGATGGGGCCGCCGAACGCGCCGCCGAAGTTGTTGCGCTGGTACTGCGGACTGCGCGGGCAGTCAGTGCCGCCGCCCGCCAGGCAGTCCATCTGCGATTGGTCGAAATAGTTCCTGGCGTCGAACACCCGGTTGCGCAGGTATTCAAACACGTCGCCATGGAATTCGTTGGTGCCGCCTTTGCTGATGATGGTCATCTGGCTGCCCATGTTCATGCCATATTCGGCGCTGAACGAATTGGTGACCACCTTGTATTCGGCGATGCCGTCCACGCCGAGTGAGGTGCCCGTGGCGGAAGAGCCGTTGAATGCGAGAAGGGTCTGAGTCGGTGTTCCATCCAGCAGAAAGGCGTTGGAAGTGACTGGCGCGCCGTTGCTGCTATAGATGGTGCCTAGAACCAGTCTCATAAACCTTTGAGGGGCGGAACTGGTTCATTCTGTAATTGCTCTGTGTGATCCCGCGAACGAGCCGATGGCTGGACGCTGGGAGTTGACCGATGAACAATGGTTGATCGTC
>JAJXXG010001189.1 GCA_021781255.1 Acidobacteriota bacterium | reverse complement strand
GCCTTCTTCTAACGACGGATATGTGGTGAAGCGCCCTGACCCGAATGGCTGTTAGAAGCGACGGCTCCGGTACATGCACCTCGGAGCGGAAATATTCGCTACATATTGTCCCAGGGGTTGCTTTCATGCTCTGTCAGTCTGGAGTCGGTAGCGCTTGGCGCCTGCTCACCTGGGCCCACAAGCGGCTTGTCTTGCCGGACTCCGTCAATTTGCAAAGTAGATCCGACAAAGTCTACTCGTGCTGCAAGCTCGTTCAACGGTATGAGGGCCCACTCATCCTTAACGATGAAGACACCTGGGATGTCATTCAAGATAATTCGTGACGAAGCATCCCCTTTGCTTGCGAGGTCCCATTGCTGCATCCTGTATTCGAGAACACGCCGACGCATGTCTTGTGCGTTGTCGCCATCATCGCCCTTGCAGTTCCCGCGATCCCTCAAAGCCAACAGCCTTCACAGCCGCCGCTCTATGGCGGCAAGGAAACGCAGACGGAGGGAGGATCAGCGACAGGAGGAGTCTTTGCACCGGTCCTGGACTCTGAGCGCCGACCGATTACGGCCGGAGGATTTGTTAAAAGTGGCCCAGTCATCTTCCAGGACATTTCGGCAAAGGCCGGCCTGACTACCTGGAGACACAAGATGGGAACGCCTGAAAAGCCCTACATCCTGGAAACCATCGGCTCAGGGGTTGCGTTACTTGATTACGATCACGATGGCTGGCTTGATATCTATCTGGTCAACGGTTCCACCAAAGATGCCCTCGACGGAAAGGCAGACCCTCCCCATGCAGCTCTCTTTCATAACAACCACGATGGGACCTTCACGAACGTAGCGGAGAAAGCAGGAGTGACCAACGACAGGTGGGGCTTTGGAGTAGCCGTTGGTGACTTCGACAACGATGGGTGGCCGGATCTCTATGTGGCCAATTACGGCAAGAATCGTCTCTATCACAACAACCATGACGGCACCTTTACGGATATTGGAGAGTCCGCTGGAGTGACGCTGGGCAATTGGTCGACGGGGCCAAGCTTCGGCGACTATGACGGAGATGGCAGGCTGGATATCTTCGTGCCAGGCTACGTTCACTGGGACATGAATAACATGCCTATATCCGGGGGCAAAGCCGTTGGATTTGCCAATTGTTCCTTCCGCGGTGCGCAAACAATGTGCGGCCCGCGCGGGCTGCAAGGCGAGCCCGACCATCTTTTCCACAACAACGGAGACGGAACATTCACCGACGTGAGTGAAAAGGCCGGCGTGAGCGACAAGCGCCGCTACTATGGGTTCTCCTCCACATTTGTCGATATCGACGACGACGGGAAGGTCGATCTGGTAGTAACTGACGATTCCTCACCCAACTATCTCTACATCAACAAGGGCAACGGAACATTCCAGGACACGAGTTTTTACTCCGGGTTCGCACTGAACCAGGATGCGCGCGAAACCGCGTCGATGGGCCTGGCGGTCGGGGATTACCGCAACAACGGACGTCTCGACCTCTACACGACAACATTCTCTGACGACTATAAGACGCTCTATCGGAACGATGGTGACGGCAACTTCGTCGACGTCACGCCGCAGATGGGAATGGCCGAGGCGACATACCCCTTTCTCAGTTGGGGCACCGAGTTCTTTGACTACGACAACGACGGCTGGAAGGATTTGATGTTTGTCGCGGGCCACGTGTATCCGCAAGTGGATCAGCACAACTGGGGCACATCGTGGGCCGAGCGTCCGTTGCTCTTCCACAACGTGAACCACGGCCAGAAATTTGACCTGATGCCCGCAGTGGAAGGAACGGGTCTGGCGGACGTGATTCCGGCGCGCGGAGCGGCATTTGGCGACCTGTTCAATGATGGAAAGATTGACGTTGTGATCAACTGCATTGACCAAACCCCGGTTTTGCTCCGGGATGTCAGCGACGATCACAACCATTGGGTGGGTCTCACGCTTATCGGCGGCCCCAAAGCGCCCCGTGATGCCATTGGTTCGACCGTCTACCTCACCGCAGGTGGTTTGAAGCAACGTGGAGACGTCATGAGCGGCGGCAGCTTCGAATCATCCAACGACTTCCGCGTGCATTTTGGCCTGGGCCAGGCAACCAAGGTGGACAAAGTGGAGATCCGGTGGCCCGACGGCGCCAAAGGGACCTATCAGCTGCCCGGTGTCGATCGCTACTTCGCTATCGAGGAGGGCAAAGGCCTGGTACCGAGTGTCTATGACGGCATCGCGGCAGAACAAGCCGAGAAGAAGATCGCTGCCACGCGGGCGGGCAGATAATCCGGTTTTACAACACTCAAGGCAAGACATGCAGATCGGCCCGACAGGAGCACGTATGCGGTGGAAGGCAATCACACTCTGCAAATTTCTTTCAGCGGCGTGTTTGAGCTGCGTGTTCAGCACTGTGCAGAGCCAGGTGAGCAATCCTATACCGAATACTGCGCCTGCTTACACGCCGGGGCCGGGAAACGCGGCGGCCACGGCTGACACTCCGGAGCAGCGCGAGGTCTTAGCTGCGATGAGGGCCAAGGCCGAGGCTCGCCAGGCGGCTGATCGCACGGCGCACAACGCAGTGGTCGCGCCTGCCTACGACTTTCACTACGGCAAGAAGAATCCCTTCACACCGGGCAACATTACGGTGCAGGGAGAGGGCTTCATTCAGCCCGGCGCCTTTCCTTCGGCAGAGTATTGCGGAGTCTGCCATCAGGAAGCGTACAGCCAGTGGCGCCAGGCACTGCATTCCAACTCATTCCGCACGCCGTTCTATCGCACGAGCGTGAACATTCTCATCCGCGACAAGACGCGCGGAATTGCTTTTGCCCGTCATTGCGACAGTTGCCACAACCCCATCGCGGTGCTGAGCGGCGGCCTCACATCCGACTCCAAGGTGGACCGTACCCATATGGATTCCGACGGGCTCACCTGCATGACCTGTCATTCGGTGGTCAGCCTGGATTCAACCGATGGCAATGCCAGCGTCAAAATGGGCGTACCTGCGGTGCTGGTCGACGAAAATGGTAGCAGGATTCCCGGCCAGGTTTCATTTGCCGAAATCATGCGTCATCCCGAACGGCATTCGAAGGCGGTGATGCACGATTTCCTTCGCACGCCGGAGTTCTGCGCTGCGTGCCATAAGGCGAATATTCCGGCGACATTGAACGATTACAAATTCATCCGCGCTTTCACGACCTATGACGAATGGCAGCAGTCGAAGTTCTCGCAACGCAATCCACTCACATTTTATAAAGCGGACTTAACCACATGCCAGGGCTGCCATATGAAGCGCAATCCGGTGAGGGCAGGTGTCGTTGAATATGGCAAAAAGAATGGCGCGTTTGCTTCGCATCGCTGGCTAGCGGGAAACACAGCGGTTCCGTTCTACTATGGTTTCGACCCGCAGTTGCAGAAGACGATCGAGTTCCTGCGCTCGGGCGATTATCTCAACGTCGACATCTTTGGCCTGCGCAGACAGGGCGAGGACAGGTTGATTGCGCCCCTCGGCAGAGCCACCTACAGCCTTGCGCCGAACGACGTCGTCGAAGCCTACGTCGTCATCCAGAATAAGAACATCGGCCACTCGCTGATTCCCGAGGTGCGCGATCTCTACGAAGCCTGGGTCGAGTTCACGGTCAAGGATGCCAGTGGCAGAGAGTTGTACCACAGCGGGTTCCTCAAACCCGACGGTATGCTTGACCCGCGTGCGCACTCCTTTACGAATCGTCCGGTGACCGACGAAGGCGACTTTGTTGACAACCACAAGGTGTGGACCATCCATTCGGTGGCCTACGACAACACTGTGCAAGCCGGCCGATCAGTCCTGGTCCGCTACCAGTTCAGGCTTCCAGATGGTGTCAGGGGGCCTGTTTCGGTCACGGCACAGGTTAATTACCGTCATCTGCGCCAGAGCTATCTTGATAACGTCTTCGGCAAGGATCATCCCGCCTACCCTGTGGTCGAGCTGGCTTCCTGCACGCGGAAACTTCACATCGGTGACAACCTGCCTGAGATCCCGGATCCCGCCGACAATCCTGACTGGATGCGCTGGAACAATCTCGGCATCGCATTGCTCGACGAGTCTCAGTACGCCGAATCTGTATCTGCCTTTACCGAGGTCATCAAGTTGCGCCACGACTATGTAGACGGCTACACCAACATCGGCCTCACCGAAATTGCCTGGGAAAAGTACGGTTCGGCTCGCACAGCCATTCGCAGGGCTCTAAGCCTCGATCCCAACAACGCGCGTGCACTCTTTTACGACGGTCTGTTGCAGCGGCGCGGAGGAAATCCAGCGCAGGAGGTCGCCGATTTCAGGAAAGTCATCGACATGTTCCCGCAGTCGCGCGACGCGCGGCGCGAGTTAGGCATCACGTACTACCAGCAGAGCGACGAGCAAGCCGCTCTGGAACAATTCGAGGCACTGCAGCAGATCGATCCGGACGATCTTACCGCCCACTACAATCTTTCGATTCTTTATCGCCGCATGGGCATGACGGACAAGGCAGCGGACGAGCAGGCGAATTTTGTGGACAAGAAGGTTGATCCGGGCGCGCCAACCTACTCTCTGAACTATCTGCGCCTGCACCCGGAAATCTCGACAGAGAGCATCCCCTGGCATATCCATTCTGATTTGCAGGCCGCAGGAGAAAACAGTGAGCATGACAAATAGACTTGGCAATTCCAACTGGCCGTCGGGGAGCCTGCTCAATGTCTTCACACTATTTCTTCTGGTTATGCCCATTGCAGCGCGAGCCGAAAACAACTGCCCCTGGATGAATGAAGCGACAGCATCCGACCTGGTGGGCGGCGACGCGATTGGGACGTACATCGCCGAAAAGGACAAGTCCGCTGTCTGCACCTTTACAGATCACAGTGGCAAGGCGATACGGACACTGCAGATTTCGGTGAAGGTCTCCGGCGACCCCCATCAGCGATTTCTTGCAACGGCGAAGGATGGATGCGGCTCAAATTCGCAGATGCCCCTGCAGGCAACTGGAAACGAGGCGGTGATCTGTGCGTTGAACTCGCATAGAAAGATGGTTGGTCAACGCGCTTTAGGACGCGTTCGCGATCAGATTTTCATCATGACGCTTAGCACTTCGATCAAGGATGACCCCACTCTGACGCCGGCCATGCTCAAGATGAAGATCAGCACTGCAGCGGAGCAGGTAGCCGGGAACCTGTACTGAAGTCGCTGTTCGTGTTCAGAGTGAATTCCGGGGACGCCTAGCAGTGCTGGAAAGGGTCAAGAGCGGTGGACGACACTGCGATATTCCGCTCGCGCAGATTCTGGTTGTAGGATCGCGGAAAGAGGCTGAGAATCGCAGCCGCGAAATCCACCCCGGCAAGATAGGCGATGAAGCCTTGCCGATAAGCGCCAGCGTGGTCATTCAGTTGTCCAATCCAGAGCGGTCCCGGCCTACGCCAAATACAACCGCACCCGGCAAGGCCATCCATCGGCTACCAGCGCGCGAGAATCAGCGTTCGAGCAGCTACGAACACTAGAACCAGGGTCTGCATGCGCTGCGGCGAGACGCTGTAGTTGCCGCTGCTGTTGCTGACCGTTGTGCGCGAGACTCCCAGCGCTCAGCTTTGAGGAGGCGGGGGCATTTTAGAACTCCGCCTTTACCTGCCGCAGCACATCGCCCCAAAAGATAAACACTGGGTGATGGAAATACGCAGGCGATGATCATGTGTCGCGCCTGTCGTATGAATTCGCATTCGTCTCCCCACCTATGGCACGGGCGTGAACCCGCTGGAAGGGCCCGCGGTAACGACGCTAAAGGCGAAGCCGGGATCGGCCTCGGCAGTGACATTGCCATGCGCGACACGCTGTCTAGCTTCGCGGATCGTGCCGGGCAATGCGGCTCAGGAGATAGTCGACCTCGGCCCTTGCTTGTGGCGTGAGCGATGAGCCCGGGGCACGTTGCGCCTCGCAGTCGATGGCGCCACGTTTCTGCAGGACATACTTGCGGACGGCGAGGCCGATTCCCTGCTGCTGCTCGTAGCGGATGAGCGGGAGATGCGCGTCGAAAAGGTCATGGGCGGCATCGCGCCGGCCAGACTGAGAGAGCTTGACAACATCGACGAGCATGTCAGGGAAGGCATAGCCGGTCATGGCGCCGTCCGCTCCGCGCTCCAACTCAAAGTCGAGGAACAGGCCTCCGTTGCCGGTGAGGATCGAGATGGGACGAAGCGACCCCTCGCGCTGGAAGCCGCGCAGGGCGCTGATCTTCTCCAGGCCGGGCCAGTCCTCGTGCTTGAGCATGACACAGGATGGATTGTCGTTGACGATGCGCTGGATGACCTTAGGCGTCATAACGACGGAGAGCAGCAGCGGATAATCCTGAAGGACGAACGGGATGTCGGTGCCGATGGCGGAGACGGCCTGCGCGTAGTAGTTGACGATCTGGTCGTCGGTGCGGAGGCTTGGCGGCGGGGCGATCATGACGCCGGCCGCACCGCCTTCCATGACGCTACATGCAAGGGAGCGCATGGCTGCGAAGCCGGGGGCGGAGACGCCCACGATGATCGGAACTCCGGCTCGGCGGACCACCTGATTGGAAATGGCGAGGGCTTCGGCGGGATCGAGTTTCGGAGCTTCACCCATGATGCCGAGGATAGTGAGACCGGTGACGCCGCAGCGGAGATAGAAGTCGGTCATTCTGTCGACGGACACGTAATCGACGGCGCCGTCGGGTTTGAAGGGAGTAACGGCGATGGCGTAAACGCCTTTTGCGGTGTGATCGAGAAGCATCGGTCTATTTGTCCTTTTTGGATGTTACCGGGGCTCCGTCGCGCAGGAGAAAGTCAAAATCGCAGCCTTGATCGGCTTGCAGGACGCAGTCTTCAAACAGTTTTGAATAGCCGCGCCGGGGGATGCCACGCCGCGGTGACAATTGCTTCAGTGCTGCGAGGCGCATTTGCAGTTCGGAGTGATCGAGGAGCAGTTCGAGACGCCGGGCATCTACGTCGAGCAGAATCCGGTCGCCATTTTGAACGATAGCAAGTGGGCCACCAACGGCGGCCTCGGGGGCAATATGGAGTACGACGGTGCCGAAGGCGGTGCCGCTCATGCGCGCGTCGGAGATGCGCACCATATCTTTGACGCCCTGGCGTGCGAGCTTCATCGGAATGGGAAGATAGCCCGCTTCAGGCATGCCGGGGGCGCCCTTGGGACCGGCGTTGCGCAGGACGAGGATGTCGTCGGGGGCGACGTCGAGGCCGGGGTCGTCAATCCGTTTCGTGAGGTCTTCAATGCTGTCAAAGACGACCGCTCGACCGGTGTGGCGCATGAGGTGCGAAGAGGCGGCGGAGTGTTTGATGACGGCGCCGAGGGGCGCGAGATTTCCGTGGAGGATCGCCATGGCGCCTTCCGGCTTGAGCGGCGATGCGAAGCTGCGGATGACGTCTTGGCCGGGAACAGATTCTGCCGCGGCAATCGCGTCGCCCAATGTGCCGCCTGAGATGTTGGGGGCATCGAGGTCGAGGAAGGGGGTGAGTTCGCGCATGAGGGCGGGCAGGCCACCAGCGTGGTGGAGGTGCTCCATGTAGTGCGCGCCGGAGGGCTTGAGGTTGAGCAGGACGGGAATGTCGCGGCCGAGTTGGTCAAAGGCATCGAGGTCGAAGGCAACACCTGCGCGACCGGCTATGGCGATGAGGTGGATAAGACCGTTTGTGGAACCTCCGATGGCCTGGAGGACAACCATCGCGTTGCGAATGGAAGCGGCGGTGATGAGGTTGCCTGGTTTGGGCGTGCCGGCGACGGCAATCTCGGCGGCGCGCTTGCCGCTGGCTTCGGCGATGCGGCGGCGATCGGCGAGAGTGGCTGGTGCGGCGGCGCTCATGGGAAGCGCAAGGCCAAGTGCTTCGACAATGCAGGCCATCGTGCTGGCGGTGCCCATGACGGAGCAGGTGCCAACCGATGGGCAGAGACGGCCGCTGATGGTCTCGATCTCAACGAGGTCGATGTTGCCGGCGCGGTGCTGTGCCCACATGCGTCGGCAATCGGTGCAGGCTCCCAGGACTTCGCCTTTGTGATTTCCGACGACCATCGGGCCAGTCTGAAGAACGACTGCCGGGAGGTCTGCGCTGGCGGCAGCCATCACTTGTGCGGGGAGGGTCTTGTCGCAGCCGCCGATGAGGACGACCGAGTCCATGGGCTGCGCGTTGATCATCTCTTCCGTGTCCATCGCCATCAAGTTGCGGAGGAACATGGAGGTGGGATGGGCAAAGCTCTCGCCAATGGAGATGGTTGGGAAGACCATAGGCAGACCGCCGGCCAGCATAACACCGCGCTTCACGCTTTCGATCAGGTCGGGGACGTTGCCATGGCATGGGTTGTAGTCGCTGAAAGTGTTGGTGATACCGATGATGGGCCGGTCGAGCGCGTCGTCGGAGTAGCCCATGGCCTTGATGAATGCCTTGCGGAGGAACAGCGAAAATCCGGCGTCGCCGTAACTGGTCAACCCCTTGCGTAAGCCTGTGGTCATATCTCCGCCTCTGTGGGTTGGAGTTTGGGCGAGTGTGCCCGGGTGAGCGTGAGGATGAGTACGGACGAGGCGATCAGGCAAGCCGCGACGAGGAAGAGGCCGGAGTTGAGCGTGCCGGTGTAAGTCTTGAGGAAGCCGATGATGGAGGGGCTGAAAAAGCCTCCCAGGTTGCCCGTGCAGTTGATGAGCGCGATGCCGGCCGCCGCGGCGTTGCCACCGAGGAACGCTGTGGGAAGCGCCCAGAACATCGCTAGTCCCGTGATCACGCCGGCGACAGCGAGCACGAGACCGAGCATCGCGATGGGCGTGTTGCTGCCGGCTTGAGTGCAAAGGATAAAACCGATTGCAGCCAGAATGTTGGGCACGATGATGTGCCAGCATCGCTCGCGAGTTTTGTCGGAGTGGCGTGCGGCAAACATCATGCAGAGAAGCGCGCAGGTGTATGGGATGGCAGTGAGGAGGCCGATATGGAAGGGGTCTCTGACGCCGGTCTGGCGGATGATGGTGGGCTGCCAGAAACCGATGGCATAGGAGCCCATCTCCATGCCGAAGAAGGTTGCGCCGAAGAGCCAGATGCTTGGACTGGCAAACACGGAGCGAAGCGAGACGTGGGTTTTTGAGGCGGCTTCTTCGTGGATTTCGGAGGCTACGGTGGCGCGTTCGCGTTCAGAGAGCCACCTGG
>JAJXXG010000331.1 GCA_021781255.1 Acidobacteriota bacterium | reverse complement strand
TCCGGCACCGGCGCGCTCTGCTGGACAGGCGCCCGTCGCATCCGCACCGGCTGGCGCAACCGGGCTTTGCAAAGACGGCACGTACACCAAGGCTCAAAGCAAGCAAGGCGCGTGCCGCGGCCATCAGGGAGTCGAAACCTGGTTTGCCGCGGCAGCGGCAGTTCCTGCGGCAAAGTCCGCATCCCCGCCTGCTCCGGCCCAGACCCAGACTCCTACACCGGCGCGCCCTGCTGCACAGCCACCGGCGGCACCTCCTCCCGCACCGAGAACAGCCGCCGATACATCTGCTCAAGCGCCCGGCGGCGGACCGGATCAAGTCTGGTTGAACACCGCGACAAACGTCTACCACTGCTTTGGCTCACAGTGGTATGGCAAAACCAAGAGCGGCGCATACATGACCGAGGCCGAGGCTCAAGCGAAAGGAGCCCGCGCAAATCGCGGCAAGCCTTGCAAGTGATTTTCTGACGGCAGATCCGCCGTCAAGCGATTGGGCAGAGGCGAGCGGCCCACAACTGACCAGCCATACATCCGGTTGCCCCAGGTTTCGCTTTTGAGACCAGGAATTCCACAACCTCACACCGCCGAAAATAATCTGCTCCAACCTTGCCGGGCGCCGGGTGCCCCAGGTCTCGCTTTTGAGACCTGGGAATCCAGAACCTCAGACCGTCGAAGTTTTCTTCCCACATTTTGCAGATAATTTCCCTCGCTTCGCGCACAATAGGAGGTAAGTCAGAACCACGCATCCAGCCCGCAGGGCAAAGCTGGAAGCTGAAGGCTGGAGGCTGGTACCCCCCTACCCCCCTTATTTATTTTCGTTTTCCACAGAAATTTTGCCGATCATTTCGCCGCACGCTTCGGCAAGCCTTCGCCGCCCGTCTCTGAGCAGCAATCAATCTGGCGCGGGGGCCGTAGTATCTTGTAGTTCAGCCATGATCGTTCATCAAACTACAACTCCCGGGGATATGCTCTTGTCTTTGCAACGCATATTTTCGCGCGCTGGCGCATGGACTCTGCTCATCGGACTCTTCTCTGCGTCCGCCGCTGCCCAGCTCAACCCGGTTGCAGATCATCACGCACACCTGCTAAGTCCGCAAGTATGGAGCCGCGCATCGGAAAAACCCGCACCAACATTCGCTTTCACACGACACGCAGCCTGATGGATGTGGCTTGAAATTCCCCTTGTCTCGTGATGGCTGGCACAGCGGTTGTTGGGCAATGGAGCACATGATGGCGCGTCTGCAGTGCGCGGTTCAGGCCCATGCGCCCGCATGTTGCTGACGGGAAAAACCTTGCACCTGAGAGCAGACTCGTAGCTTGTAGCTCTGTCCAAACTCATCCCCAGAAAGGATTTCCCAAAATGACAGATCAGGAATTGAAAAACAAATACCAGCCCGTTGCCGACTTCATGTCGCGCACCGGATTCCAGGTTAAACACTTCCACGTTGAAAACGGCAAGGCGGTGCTAACCGCAACAGCGCCTACGGAGTACCTGAAGAATCTCGCATGGGATGAAATCAAGAAGATTGACCCCGCCTTTGCCGACCTGCGCCACGAAATCACTGTGGGCGCGGGAACCTTGTACATCGTCAAATCCGGCGATAACCTCTCCAAAATTAGCAAGGCGTTCTATGGCAATCCCAACGAGTACCCCAAAATTGCCAAAGCAAACGATGTTCAGGACCCCGACAAGATCAAGGTCGGCCAGCAACTGAAGATTCCAGCGGCGTGAGCACGGAGGCAATCAAAGAAGTGCGCGTCCATTCTCATTGAATGAAAGGAGTTCGTTCTATGAAGCAGGAATTGAACCCGACCGGCACCACAACAGCCCCAACGTTTGCGGCTTCTGCCATGGTGCCCATCATTACTCAGTTTCTCACCAGCGGCGAAGGCGGCCTGGCCGGGCTGGTGAAGAAGTTTACCGACAAAGGCCTGGGCGAGATCGCCGCGTCCTGGGTAGGCAAGGGGCCCAATCTGCCCATCACAGGCGATCAGGTCCGCAGCACGCTCGGAGACGATCTGATCAAGCAGGTAGCCACAAAGGCTGGCATTGCCCCCGACGGCATGGTTTCCCAGATTGCCGCGCTGCTGCCGGGCCTGGTTGACCAGTTCACGCCCGACGGAGTGATTCCGGAGGAGGGCGCGATGCACAAGGCTGTGGACTTCCTGAAGAGCAAGCTCATGTAACCGGCCCTTGGCGGCCCTTTGAACGGGGTGATGACCGGCCATTTTTTGACTGGCCGGTCACATCCCCTGCGCTTCCACGTGAACTACAATAATTTGGCTATGGCTACTGTTACTCTTCCGACCGCAATTCAGCCGCGCTCGCCCAGGGGCGGGTTTGTGAACGAATCCTTCTTCGACTTCAAGAATCATGACAATATCCGCAAGATGGAGGCTGCCCTTGAGCGCGTGCGCGGACAACTGGGCCGCGAATACGACCTGGTCATCGGCGGCCACCGCATCAAGACCCAGGGCAAGATCCGCTCGCTCAACCCCGCGCGCCCCGCGCAAATCGTCGGCATCCACCAGAAGGCAGGCGCCGAGCACGCCGAACAGGCCATGCAGGCGGCGCTGAGCGCTTTTGAGTCCTGGAGCAGGGTCTCCGTTGAAACCCGTGTCTCCCTGCTGCTGAATGCCGCCGACATTCTGCGCCAGCGCAAGATGGAATTCCTGGCGTGGCTCACCTTTGAGGTGGGCAAAAACTGGGCCGAGGCCGACGCCGATGTAAGCGAAACCATCGACTTCTGCGAGTTCTATGCGCGCGAGGCTCTGCGCCTTGCCAAGGCAGAGACGCCCATCCAGATGCCCGGCGAGCGCAATGAGCTGCTCTACATCCCGCTCGGCGTGGGCGCAGTCATTCCTCCGTGGAACTTCCCGCTGGCCATCATGGCGGGCATGACGCTGGCATCCATCGTCACCGGCAACACGGTGGTGCTCAAGCCCTCCAGCGACTCGCCCACCATCGCCGCAAAATTCATCGAGGTGCTGGAAGAGGCGGGCATGCCCGGCGGCGTCGTCAACTTCTGCCCCGGCTCCGGCGCAACATTTGGCAACGCCATCGTCGAACACCCCAAAACGCGCTTCGTCGCCTTCACCGGCTCCAAGGCCGTGGGGCTTGAGATTCACGAGCGCGCAGCCAAAACTCAGCCCGGCCAGATCTGGATCAAGCGCACGGCGCTTGAAATGGGCGGCAAGGACTCCATGCTCATCTGCGCCGACGCCGATGTGGACGCAGCCGTCGAGGGCGTCGCTTCCGCCGCCTTCGGCTTCAGCGGACAGAAGTGCTCCGCCTGCTCGCGCGCCATTATTGAAGCGCCCATCTACGACGTGTTTGTGGAGCGCCTGCGCGAGCGGGTTGCGCAAATCGTTGTGGGCGACCCGGCAGAAAACAAGAACATGGGCCCGGTGATCAACAAGGCCGCGATGGAGTCCATCCTCGGCTACATCGAGAAGGGCAAGCAGGAAGGCCGCCTGATTGCCGGCGGTCATGCAATCGAGAACGCCGACGGAGGCTACCTGATCGAACCCACCGTGATTGCCGATGTCGCTCCCGATGCGGTAATTGCCCAGGAAGAAATCTTCGGCCCGGTGCTCGCCGTCATCAAAGTGGCGAACTTTGAGGAAGGCATGAAGGTAGCCAACAACACCGAGTACGGCCTGACCGGAGCCATCTACACCAACGACCGCGAGCGCCTGAACTATGCGCGCCGCGAGTTCCACGTCGGCAATCTCTACCTGAACCGCAAGTGCACCGGAGCGATGGTGGGCGCGCACCCCTTTGGCGGATTCAACATGAGCGGCACGGATTCAAAGGGCGGCGGTTCGGATTATCTGCTGCTGTTTACACAGGCCAAGAGCGTGGCAGAGAAGCTCTGAAGCCTGACAAATTTTCCGGTTGCACCGTCCTGCGCCTCGGGCATTCAGGGATGGCAGGAAGGTGCATCCTGGAGATTGCAGAGTCGTTCGCCCCATTGCGCAGCCGGGTGAAGACCATCGCCATCTTGAATTGAATCAACAGGCGGCGCAGGTTGCGCCTACAGAGCCGTGGCGTCAGAGGTGAGGACGGTGGCCGCGGCAGACCGCTCCTCGGCTTCCAGTTTGTTGCCGACTTCGGCAGCGGCCTGTGCAAGAACCCTGTGGTGGATGGTAAAGAGCGCAAGCTCCAGCCGGTCGCTGACGCCGGTCTTGTCGTAAATAGAGCGGAGATAGTTCTTGATCACCTGCTCGGTGGTCTTCAGCCGCGTAGCGATCTCGCGGTTTTTGCAGCCCTGGACAATGAGCGCAACAATGCGCATCTCCTTGGGGGTGAGCCGGTCGCGGACGCGCGCGCCCACCATGTCCTCTTCCGGCGAGTCGGGAAGCACGGCCTGGGTCGGCGACCAGATGCCGCCCGCAGCCACGCGTCGCACGCATTCGGTCAGCGCTGTTCCGGTTACGCTGCGAAAAACCACCCCGCGAAAGCCCAGCTGCAGATAGGCGCTTGCGGCTTCGTTGTTTTCCGCAATCACGATGGCGCGGCTGCCGGCCGACTCAAGAACTGCGCAAAGGCGCGCCATGTCAGGCCGCAGCGAAGCTGCAAACAGTACGATTGCGCCCGGAAACGTGGTGATGGCGTGCATCATCCGCTCAACATCCGTGCACTGCGCAATAATCCGCAGGTCCTCGTCAATGGCAAGCACCTTGGCAGTGCCTGCACGGAAGATTGCCTGCGAATCGGCAAGGATGATCTTGTTCATACTTTTCCCGTACGCCCCATCGAACACAGCCCTGGGAGTCTGGCCCAGACCGGCCTGGAATTACCTCCCGGCCGGGTGCCGCAGTTCATGCCCCGGTGGCTTCTGCCACCTTGTGAATCTATATCGGCAGAAGGACATCACTTCCCTTTGGCATTTCTCTTTTTTTCAGGAAGCGAGCGCGTTCGTGTGCCCTTCGCGATTGATTCAGCCCGGCAGGTACCCCCCCAGCGGTAACCTTACCGTCTCAATCAGCTTACAGCGCAATCGCATCAAGTGCTATGAGAATCGCGGAAACGAAGCGGGGGGTATCTTCTTTGCAGACAGGGCGGTTTTGCTTTTTCCCTGAACCTGTTTACGCTGAAGAAACCCTGATGACGCGCGGGCAATGGACTGGGAGAATATGGCAAGACCGATCCTGTTGGCAGTGGATGACGACGTAAGCGTGCTGGAAGCCGTAGTGCAGGACCTGCGCAGGCAGTACGGCGCCACCTACCGGGTGATGCGCGCAGCCAGCGGCCAGGCCGCCCTGGACATGCTGGCGCAGTTGAAGGCGCGCCAGGAGCCCGTGGCGCTGCTCCTCAGCGATCAGCGCATGCCGGGCATGACCGGGGTAGACTTCCTCGAGCGGGCGCGCATGCTCTATCCCGAGGCGCGGCGCGTGCTGCTGACGGCCTACGCCGACACGGACGCGGCCATCCGCGCCATCAACACGGCGCGCATCCACTACTACCTGAACAAGCCGTGGGATCCGCCGGAGGAACGGCTCTATCCCGTTCTGACCGACCTCCTGGACGATTGGCGTGCGGGCTACCGGCCGCCTTTCGAGGGGCTGCGCGTGATTGGCAGCCGCTGGTCCTTGAAGGATCACAGGCTGCGGAATTTCCTGTCGCGCAACCACGTGCCCTACCGCTGGCTGGATATTGCCGCCAGCGACGATGCGCGCACGCTGCTGGCCGAGCGTAGCCTCAAGCCGGAACAGCTTCCCGCGGTGCTGTTCCCCGACGGCAGCACACTGGCGGAGGCCGACCCGGACACGCTGGCTGCGCGTGTTGGCCTCAGCACGCAGGCCGCGCAGGAGTTCTATGACATGGTGGTGGTGGGCGCGGGCCCGGCGGGGCTGGCAGCCGCCGTCTACGGAGCCAGCGAAGGGCTGCGCACGCTGGTGATTGAGCCCGAAGCGCCGGGCGGTCAAGCCGGGTCCACGTCCCGCATTGAAAACTACCTGGGCTTTCCCACGGGCATCACCGGCGCTGACCTGGGACGGCGCGCGCACATCCAGGCCTCCCGGTTCGGGGCGGAGTTCCTGACCCAGCGAGCCACCGGCCTGCGCATCGACGGGCAGTACCGGTTTGTGCAACTGGGCGATGGGCGCGAGGTGGCAAGCCACGTGGTGCTGCTGGCACTGGGCGTGCAATACCGCAAGCTCGGCATTCCGGGCGCAGAGCGGCTCACGGGCCGCGGCATCTACTATGGCGCAGCGCTGGTTGAGGCCGCCGCCTGCAAGGATGAAGAAGTCTACGTGGTGGGCGGCGCCAACTCCGCCGGGCAGGCTGCGCTGCACTTTGCCCAGTATGCCTGCAAAGTGACGATGCTGGCGCGGGGGCCGGGATTGTCGGCAACCATGTCGAAATACTTAATCGATGAGATAGAACGCACATCCAATATTGTGTTGGAGACGAACACCCAGGTGGTGGAGGCCGAAGGCGAGGAACGGCTGGAGGTCTTGCGGTTGCGCGGCCCTCAGGGCGAGTCGCGGATTCCCGCCACGTCGCTATTCGTGTTTATTGGCGCGGAGCCAGGCACCGTATGGCTGCCGGCGAGCGTTTTACGCGACGAGAAAGGCTTTGTGCTGGCCGGGCCGGACCTGCGTTGTGATGGCAAGCTGCCTGATGGATGGCAGGAGGCGCGCGAGCCGTTCCTGCTGGAGACCAGCGTGCCGGGGGTCCTGGTGGCCGGCGATGTGCGGCACGGCTCGGTCAAGCGCGTGGCCTCGGCGGTGGGCGAGGGCTCTATCGCCGTGCAATTTGCGCACCAGTACCTTGCGGGTTTCTGAGATTTCGGATGGGAATGAGGGAGATGAGCGAGGGAGATAAACGCATAGCGGTCGAGTCCATCTGCATGCCGGATGCAGCCGAGGCGCTGCGCCGGACCTTGCCTTTTGCCGATGCGGACTTTGACGCTCTGCGCGACATGGATCGGGTCGAGCGCATCCACGCACATGTAGGCGCGGTGCTGGCGGAACCGGGACAGCAAATGCGCTCCTATTGGGTGGTGCTCGAAGGCGAGATGCGCGCCGAGCGGCCGGAGCCGGATGGCTCGCGCACAGTGGTCGGCATCGCCACGGCCGGCGAGGGCTTTGGCGAAACGCCATTCCTGACGGGCAAATCCTACTCTCCCCTCTTCATCATCGCTGCGCTGGACTCCGTGCTGGTGCGCTTCACCGAAGAGCAGTTCTGGACAATTCTGGCCCGCAGCCCTGCGGTGCGCAAGGTGGTGCTGGGCAACATGGCGCAGCGCCTGCGGACCTATCAGGAGGAAGCGCTGCACCGGGAGAAGCTGGTGTCACTGGGCACGCTGGCCGCAGGCCTGATGCACGAACTGCACAACCCCGGCTCGGCAGCCAAGCGCGCAGCGTCGCAACTGCGCGAGAACCTGATGCAGCTGCAGCAGTTGAGCCTGCGCTTCAGCGACAAGCCCAAAACGCCTGAACAACTGGAGTGCATCAAGGGCCTGCTGGAGCACACGCTGCGCAGTTGCCACGCCGCCGCCATGGGCAGCCTGGAGCAGGCCGATGCGGAAGAGGCCATGGCCGAGTGGCTCGCCGCTGCCGGCGTAGAGAATGCTTACACCATTGCACCCGCACTGGTTGGAATGGGATTTGAGCGGCAGGAACTCGAATGCGCCCAGGCTTTCTTTGAGCCGCGCACATTCTCTGACACGCTCAACTGGCTCAACGCGCTCGTCTCCAGCGTCTCGCTGGTCTGCGCAATCGAGGAAAGCATCACGCGCATCTCCGACCTGGTGATGGCGGTCAAGAAGTTTGCCTACGACGAGCGCTCTCCGGCACGCGAACTGGACGTGCATGACAGCCTGCAGAGCACGTTGACCATTCTGGGCCACAAGCTGCGCATCAAGCAGATCGCTGTCGAAAAGAAGTTTGAAGCCTCACCGGCGACTATCCACACACGCGGCTCGGCGCTGAGCCAGGTGTGGACCAACCTCATCGACAATGCCGCCGACGCCTCCCCCGCGCATGGGCAGATTGAGATTGCCACCTGGACAGAAACAGAGACGCAGCCCGGCTGGCTGGCCGTGAGCATCACCGACCACGGCGCGGGCATCGAGCCCGACGTGCTGCCGCGCATCTTCGATGCCTTCTTCACCACCAAACCGCAGGGCTCAGGCACCGGGCTGGGACTCGAAATCGTGCACCGCATCGTGACGCAGAAATTCGGCGGCGCCATCCACGTCGAGTCGAAGCCCGGCAGGACGCAGTTTGTGGTGCGTCTGCCACTTGGCGGCATGGCCACGGGAGAAGAGTGCGCGCCCCGCGCCAACTGAGGCTCTTCTCGCCGCCTTCCCTTCCACAGTAAATTCCAGCACATTGCGGCTCTCACCTCTGAAGTTGACGCGCCCATTGCCGATGAAGCAGGTGAGGGCGTGTGCATGCGCAATAGCATGAGCAATCGCGTCAGCAATTGCGCGAGCGATTGTACGGAGCGAATGGAAACTGCGATGGGAAGCGTGCGCTCTTGCGGCAATTGCATCACAACGGCGCGGGGTAGACGGCCATGATCGCAGTCCTGGGCATTCTGCTGGTTTTTGCGGCGGTCATCGGCGGCTTTCTGATGGAGAAGGGCCATTTTGCCGTGCTCATTCAGCCGGCCGAGGTGCTGATCATTGCGGGAGCGGCGGCGGGAACGCTGCTGGCGGCCAATCCCGCGCATATCTTGAAGGACATCGTGGCTGGGCTGAGGGGCGTTCTGGTCGGATCGAAGTTCAACAAGCAACGCTACCTGAGCACGCTGAAGATGATGTACCAGTTCCTGAACAAAGTGCGCAAAGAGGGTCTGCTGAGCGTGGAGACGGATGTGGAGAAGCCGGCCGAGAGCGCCATCTTCAAGAGCAATCCCGACTTTCTCAACAATCATCACGCGCGCGACTTTGTGTGCGACACGCTGCGCATGGCCATTACCGGGGGCGTTGAGCCGTTTGAAATGGACCAGATGATGGAGCTGGACATGGAGGTGCATCACCACGACGCGACGCAACCGGTTCACGCCCTCTCCACGGTTGCCGATGCGCTGCCGGGCCTGGGCATTGTGGCCGCGGTGCTGGGCGTGGTAATCACCATGGGCGCGCTGGGCGGACCGCCGGAGGAGATTGGCCACAAGGTGGCTGCGGCGCTGGTGGGCACATTCCTGGGTATTCTGCTGTGCTACGGCGTGTTTGGCCCGCTCA
>JAJXXG010000820.1 GCA_021781255.1 Acidobacteriota bacterium | reverse complement strand
CTCTACCTTCGCACCGTGCTCGCACGCATCGCCGACCATCCCGTTAGCCACATCCAGGATCTGCTGCCCTGGAACCTCGCTACCGCACTCCAGACCCACGCTTCCGAGGCCGCCTAGACACACTCAACAGGTGTCCGCTTATTTTTTAGCGGACACTTGATGACACACTCAACGTGGCGTCAAGAGGGGCTGAGCGTACGCTTACCGATCACGAACGCCTCGTGCCGATCTGAAATCACCCAGTTGACGCCGCGCGTATACTTCCCGATCACAATCTTGTTTCCGGATTTGGTCCGATATTCCGGCCTGCCCAGCGTCAGAAGATCCACGGCATGCCGCGCTGAAGTGGCGAATGCCGCCGCATAGAAGTTGCCAACCTGTTCTGCGCATGTTCGCTTCCGATTTCCCCCGCAGAGTCAGTTACGGTGTATCGGCTTGCTCGTGGATCTGATGGGCTGGCGATGAAGGTGACGAGGTATTCCTGCGGGAAGAAGTGCTGGTCTTCGGAGCTGACATGGATTGCTTTGCCGTCCTGCGTGGCTGGGCCCAGAATGACTGCTCCGCTGCAGCAGTGGATGGCCTCGTCCTCGGGTGCCACCTCGGCCGTTGCGGATTCTGGCGGCTTTCCCTTCAATCCGTAATAACTGTTGATCATCAGGATCTTGTGGAAGTGGCTCAACTCGCGAGGGAAAGCAGATGCTGCAAGTTCCTGGGATGCGCCGTCTGCGATGCCATGCATCATCTCAAGCGCTTCAGGGAGCAGAGACTCATAGTATCTTTCCTGCTGGACCAGGTAGGCCACCATGGTTGCCCTGCTGCCCTGTATCGGCAGCAACTCCCTGTATCATCCCTCGTAGACCATGCGAATGAGGTCTCCTGCACGCGCTCCGTATTGCCGCCCCATCTGGTACCAGGAACCGCGGAGTTCACCGAGATATCGCGGGTGCGGCTCGTACGCAGGGTATCCGTGCTCAAGGAAGTATTCGCCCAGCTTCCTGTTATGCCCCGTCCACTCCGCGGGAGTCGCCATTGGTTGAACCGCAGTTCGACCATTAGTTGGAAGTGTAATGGCGCGCAAGGGCTCAAAAGACAGGGCCATCGCACCCGCAGAACCCGCGAGCTTCAAACATTCTCTGCGAGTGATATCTGAACTCGTAGTGCTGCGTCGATCGATATCCATTGCACTTCGCTCTGATATATCACCAGTGTTTATCGTTTGCGACTTCTATGGTGGGGAGCACAATAAATCTGCTGCAGGTCCACGGCGACTCGACAGGTTACGACCGCATCGATCGGAACTATACAACATGAACCGCTCATTCTGCTCTGGTTAGCCTTGTCATCAGGTTTGGGTATTGGGAAACGGGCTCTGCTTCAGGATTCCCCAGTCCGGCGGCCCTACTCCAGGAAAGCTGGCGCAGTGCCGACTTCCCGTTAGCGATCCGGAGACTTTTCCTCGGAAACTGTCCCGGGTGTGACAAGTACGCGTAGGCGACTTCCCGTCAAGGTAAAACGCGGAATCCTGCTCCGTCATCCTCTCTGCGGATGTTGCTTACTTTGTAACGCGACCATGGCCGGTCAACCAGGCTCGTGGCCCATTTACGACGGCCGGTCGTACGGGCAAGAATGTCGATTCCGGTCAAATCCGGGAGACCGAAGATGAAGATCAGGTCAGGGCCATCGTGCATTTCGGCTCGACGACGTTTCCAATCTCACCCGCGCCAAAGGAAACACTATCGAAACAAACAATATGACCTCCGATATGACACCCTGGGAGGCTCAAATGAGACTTGAACTGAACTAAATTTGCCTTTATCTACAACGCAATCGGCGTCCCCATTGCAACTGGAATTCTTTTTCCAGTCTTCGGACTGCTTTTGAATCCAATGATTGCTGCAGCGGCCATGAGCTTCAGTTCCGTCTCTGTAATTACGAACGCTCTTCGGCTACGTGCGGTGAAGTTGTAATGCTCGAAAGTCAGACCGAAACGACCTCTCAAGTTCACTAGATCGATCCAGGCTTCTGAGCCGAAACCACAACATACCCGAGCTTTCCTTCACGTGTGGCCTGAAGAGCTGTCTGCGCGAACTGCTTCGCAGTAGAGAAGTCGATACCGGGCAGTTCGAGCTTCTTCAGGCCCACGGCGATTTCGGCTCCAAGAAGCTTTCCCCGAACCTGCTGAACCAACTCCAGGAGGCATTCGCTCTGATCTTCGACGGTCCGGATCTCAAAGCCAGCCCCCTTGAAGAGAGCCGTATAGCGCTCCACTGGCAGGGCATCCCCAATGCATGCGATCCATGACAGCAGCCCTTCCAGCTCCGGAATGGATTCCTGCGTACGTGTCAGATCGCTCAGGCCGAGGTAGCCGCCGGGCTTGAGAATACGGAGTAACTGCTGAGCAGCCTGCGGCTTATCCGGAAAGGTACAGAATGCACATTCGCAAACCACGGCATCGAAAGTCGAATCGGCAAAGGGTAGATTCTCCGCATCGGCGATCTGAAAGCTTACGCTTCCGCTCAAACCGCGTTGTTCAGCTTCATGGTTTGCGAGGCGAACGTTCTCCTCACTTAAGTCGACGCCGGTGATCTTGCAGTCGAACTTCTCTGCGAGACAGAACGCACTAGTACCGCGGCCCGATGCGACATCGAGTACGTGAGACTCGCGTGTAAGTGCAAGCATCCCCCCGAGCCGTTCGGTGAGTCGGGTTCCTCCCGGATGAAAGCTTTCTCCCAGGAGGAGGCGCGCGAAATCGCTTCCGTAAAATGTGGCGCAGCACTGTTTGACGCCCGGCTCTTCCATGTTCATCACTTCACATGATCTGCTTCGGTGATTTGAAACAGCGAGTCCACATCCATCCGCTCACTGCCCGCATGGAAGTCGAAGACAACCGGCTGCGGTAGATAGGGCTTGCCATCGCGTCGAGCTTTTTTGCGCGTTGGTTCCATGGCATCCAATTGTGCCCGGGCCTGTTCTCGATAACCGACCGAGTTGTACGAACAGAACGGGATCTGCTTTCCGCCTGGCAGCAAGAACTCTTTGCAGCATTTCATCAGATTCTTCTGGTTGAAGGTCCACGGGTCCATGAAGTCCTGCAGCATGATCATGACCATGTTCTTTGCGATATCGCCGATGGTAAGGCTCTCCGAAAGTCCGCACGCCTGGCATGAGATGGCGAACTGCTCGGCTGACTTCTGCGAGCCAGAAACCGACGAAGAGGACCAGAGTCCTTCAAGGGCTTTCTTGATCTCCAGGCTGAAGTCGGGCATCACTCGGTTGGTAATGTAGTCGAGATAGTCGTACACATTCACGATGCGCGAGAGCGGCGTCACGTTTTCGCCGTCGATGAATGCGTAGGTGACCGAGTTACATGAAGGAAAACAGCACGGAACCGGTATGAAGTCACTGGCCACAAACTTGCCCACCGTCTGCTGTTCAATCAGGCGGACGATGTCCGGAATGGTCATCCGCTGCATCGGATCGTGCTGCATGTGGCGGCCGGCGTGGAATGCCGGCTGAAAGTTGATGCCTCGAATGGCTGGGTGCTTAATGGCCAGATCGATGATCCTGCCCACTTCATTGTCATTCACGCCGCGTTCGATGGCGGGAACGAGCGTGACGTTGAGGCCGATGGATGCCAGTCGATCGAGCGCATGCAGCTTTTCTTCAAGGATGTCAGGCTCGCCGCGAATGATGCGATAGGTCTCGCGGTCGAAGCCATCGAACTGGAAGTAGATGGATGGGCGCACCTCTGCGAGCTGTTCAAGAAATCGGTCATCGTGCGCAATGCGCTTGCCATTGGTGTTGAGCATGACAAAAGGAATTCCGCGCGCGTGCGCGGCACGCACGAAGTCGATGATCTGCGGATGGATCGCCGGTTCTCCGCCGGAGAACTGCACGACTTCGGGGTTCCCCTCGGTACGGACAAAATCGTCCAGCATCGCTTCCACTTCTTCCATCGTCAAGCTGAAGCCAGACCGCGCATCGGCAAAGCACAACGGACAATTCATATTGCAGGCGCTGTTGACCTCAATGATGCCAAGGCAGGCATGTTGCTGATGGTCAGGGCAGAGCCCGCAGTCGTGTGGACAGCCGTTCTTAATTTCTGTGCCATAGGCCAGCGGAATGGTACCCGGCTTATTGAACTTGCTGAAGTTTGTATAAGCCTGCGCGTCGCCGTAGACAAGCGCTTCAAACGGGCCGCACTCCGGGCAGCGCTTGGCCATGTAGACCTTGTTGTCGCGCAACAGTATCTTGGCATCAATCACTTTCCGGCATTGTGGGCAGATGCTGCGGGTGAGTTCGTAGAATACATAGTCCGCGTCCTTCTTCCGTTGCGGGCGGGATGGAATAGCGGTACTGTGCGGTCTATTCAGAGCATCCAAGTGCGTCACCATTCTCGCAGAATCAACTCTACGTCTCTTTGGGCGGTGCTATCAATCTAAGCTCGCGTGAGTGCGAGGTCTCCTCGACGGAAGGTCACTCGCAATTTCAAATCTCAACTGGAACCGTCTCTTGCCCGGATCGCGTAACGTCCATGCCCCAATGCCTGTTGAGCGTCCATTTTGCGAGCAGCCGGTCGAGTGAGAACAGTCCGGCACCAAAGGTGAGGACCATCAGCGATGCAAACAGAAAGGTATATGGGTCGGCGACGTAAAACTTTCCGGGATCGCTGAGGATGGATGTCAGGGCCTCGTGGTCCGCTGTCCAGTAGGCCACGAACATATTGATCGAGAGTACGAGTCCCGTGAACCGCGAGAGCAACCCAAGGACCAGCAGGATGCCGCCCAGGAACTCAACCCAGGCGACAAATGCCGCGGTGAATGCCGGAAACGGGAGATTGAGCGAAGCGAAGAAGCCGGCGATCTGCGAAAGGTTGTGGAGCTTTCCCCAGCCCGTCTGCGCGAATTGCCACCCCCAGTACAGCCGGACCAGGAGGAGTAACGGGGACTGAGCGTAAGACGCGATGTGGCCGAAGGATTTGTAGCACCGCAACATGGTGGTGGGTAGCTTTCCCGAAATCATTTGAAATCTCCTGATTGTAGGGTTTCCTGAGTGGTGACTTCGCGCTCGCAAAGCCATCCGAGAACGGCCCATTGGTGGAAGCATTCCTGAAGAAAATTGAGGCGAACTGCCTCGTCCATGGAACTGTTAGTGAAGGCGGCTTCGAAAGCTGTCCCGAGCACCTCGCCGGCCTGAATTGCGGTGAGCATTCGGAATTCTTCGGGCGTCAGGCGCTTGTAATAGACCGTGAACTCCTGCCGGTGCACGGCAAGCCATATCTGGGCCGGCGGAAGCTTTGCGACCCGCCGGACGGCATTTACCTTTCGGGTCGCGGCCGCGTTGTTGCTGTAGGTATCACTGCTTCCTGCGCCCTGGCGCACGGCAATCAAGAGTTCGTCCACGGGATAGGACAGTTTCAGAAGGCGCACGCTCGGCTGCAGTTGGAAGACAGTTGTGTCAGTGAGGTTCGCGAAGAACTCCGGGGTCGGAGTCGGCTCGGTGCCAGCGTCGTAGGCCTCGATATGAGCCCATTCCAAACCTGCAATATCCTCGGCGAGACGGCTGTTCGGCGCGATGAGCTCCTGATGTTTGGTCAACCACGCGTGCAAACGACTGCCGAGATCACGAAGCGTAAAGGAAATAGAGGGGCACTCGTCTAGATACGCCCGCATCACGTGCTCGAACTGCCTGCGTCCCAATACGGCCTGAAGACCGGGGAAATCATCCTCGAAACTTGAATACAGCCGGAACCAGTACTGACGGTTATATATCTCCAAGCGTTCAAGGGAGGTGAGCGAGTCGTTCGGCTTGATAAAGGCCGCCGCTTCGCGCTCCATATCCGCTCCATCACGCCGGACTCTGCGCGCGGTCTCGTTGCGAGTCAGCGGCTCCATCACTGCGGTTGCCATCCGCTTCTGCAATTCATGTAAGGCTGGGCTCATCGCGTGGCCTCCTGAAGAACGGGCTCCGCCGTGCCTGGAATGGATGGAAGCAGATCTTCCTGTTTGTGAAGAAAGCGGTTTGCCTTCAATGCCTCGCGATGAACTTCATCGAACGACGGGATGTTATCGTCCCATTCGAGAAGCGTTGCGGTAGGGCCACAGCGTTCGATCGCACGTTGATAGAGTTGCCAGACAGGTTCAATGACGGGATGGTCGTGGGTGTCGAGGGTGTACCTCTTAAATGCAGAGTGGCCGGCGATATGAATCTGGGCGACGCGTTCCGCGGGAACACTGTTTACATAATCAAATGGGTTGAATCCGTGATTCCGAGACGAGACATAGATATTGTTCACGTCGAGAAGAATGCCGCAGTCAGCCTCTTCGACCACTTCATTGAGAAACTCCCATTCTGTCATCTCGGAGAGATGAAACTCAGCGTAGCTGCTGACGTTCTCGACGGCCACCGGGGTTTCAACGAAGTCCTGAACCTGGCGGATCTTTTCCGCTGTCAGACGGGCAGCCTCGAAAGTGTAGGGCATGGGAAGCAAGTCATGCGTGTAGCGGCCGTCCGCACTGCCCCAGCAAAGATGATCTGTGAGCCAGGGGGTCTTCGTCCGGCGGACGAGGTCCTTCAGGCGTCGCAGATGTTCGCGGTTGAGCGGCTCCGCCGAGCCGAAATACATCGATACGCCATGCTGGACCACGCGATACTGTTCGAGAATCCGGTCGAGCACGTGGAGCGGCCTGCCACCATCGACCATATAATTCTCGGAGATAATCTCAAACCAATCGACGACGGGCTTCTGCTCTAAGATGTGCTGGTAGTGAGGTATCCTCAGGCCGATTCCAACGCCATAGTCGGTAAAGCCGTTGAATCGATTGGCGGGCATAGCACCACTCCGTGAGGGAAGTTGATTTCCGGCGAACACTTAATGTTTGGAGAAGGAAGGGATTGCGGTTCAGGCGTGGGCCATCCCCGCAGTCCAAAGCGACGCAGGGATTACATCTTCGGCATGGGGGGCTTTGATCCGTCCGTTGCGCAGCTGCCCTTACCCTTGCAGGAGTTCTTGCCGTCGGCACCCTGGCCCTTGCATGCATTCTGGCCCTTGCAGGCATGCTTCGGCTTCTGAGGGTCGGATGCATAGGAGGATGCGCCTGCAACTGCGCTTGAGACTGCGAGGTTGGCTCCGGAGGTGTGACCAGCAACCGGCTGGGCATGAGTAAGAGTTGACGCACCGCCGAGCAGCCCGGCTACCGCGGCTGCAAGACACAGGGACTTCATGGAATTGGTCATTTGGGGAATTCTCCTGGTTCTGAAATGGCTTTCCGTCCTGGGGTGGCGACGGTTGGGCACTGGCTTGAAGATTGCGGAGAGAAGGGAAGGTTACAGGATGAAGGGGAATAAATATTTCCGCAAATTCTCGGTAACCTTTGCGAATACGGAGAATCGTCACGGATAGTGGTCAAAGGGATAGTGCAAAGATCCGGGCTGGGCGGGAAAGGTGTTCTTTGGAGCGAGCCATCAACGTGATATCCGATATCCCCAATGAAGAAGTGTTGATCGCTCTCATATGCGCTGGCGAAAAGTCATACTTCCACGATTTAATTCGCCCCTATGCGCGCATCATGTTTGCGTCTGCTCAGGCCGTATTGCGGAACCCGGCAGATGCGGAAGATGCGGTGCAGGAGGCGGCGCTGAAGGCTTTTCTGCATCTGGCGCAGCTTGACGACCGGGGACAGTTTCGCGCCTGGCTATTGCAGATTGTCGTCAATGAAGCTCGGATGCACCGCCGGAAGCTCCGCAGGCAACTCTACGAGTCGATTGACGAGACCGATGAAGGGGATGACGGCGACTCTGTACCCCGACAGTTCGCCGACTGGCACGATCTGCCTGATGAAGCACTCGACCGCAATCAGCTTCGAGATGCAGTACGAAAAGCCATAGACAAGTTGCCCGAGGCCTATCGAGAGGTGCTTTTGCTCATTGATAGCCAGCATCTGAACTATGCCGACGTCGCTGAAGCTCTCGGAGTATCGGTTGGAGCCGTGAAAACCCGCGTTCATCGTGCTCGGATGCGTGTCCAGGAACAGCTAGGTCCGGCCTTCAAGCCCCGATTCAGCGATCACATCCGGCTTATGAAAGGAATGAATCCATGGTCTCATGCAAAAAGCTAGCCCAGAACCTCTCGGCGTATATAGAGGGCGATGTGGATCGTGAACTTCGCGGCGAAATCGAACGGCATCTTTCGCACTGCCGGCGCTGCTCGGTGCTGCTGGACAGTGTCCGCAAGGTGCTCGTGATCTCAGGCGATGAGCAGACGTTTGAGCTTCCAGTGGGATATGAGGAAAGACTGCATGCGTTTCTTGATCGCCACATCTGATCATCATCGCGCGTGAATGTTGATCCGGCCGGTAACCTTTGACATTCCAGCGAATCACGACGATAGAGGTACGTAGACATGAAATCACAGTTTGGTCGCGCCGTTGTCGGTGGACTTGCCGGAACCATCGCCATGACCTTGATGATGATGTTTGTTGCGCCGATGATGGGCGTTCACATGGACATCGCAAAAAACCTGGCGGACATGATGGGATCCCCACATGCGGCGGGTCTGGCCGTTCACTTCTTCAATGGAACAGTCCTGTTCCCCGCGATTTTTGTCTTTGCGCTCCTACGCTTTCTCCCTGGCTCGACCTTAGTGAAGGGCCTGATCTGGGGCGGGATTCTCTGGACGATGCTTGAGATTCTGGTGATGCCGATGATGGGTATGGGCATCTTCGGCTCAAGTGGGCCAGGCATGAAGGGTGCAGTGGCCGCACTTCTTGCCCATTTAGTCTACGGAGCACTGTTGGGATGGATTGCGGGTTCAGGCAGCGAGACCTCAACATCGAAGGCTATTTAGTCAAGTTCACGGAATTCAAAGGAACGACTCAGGATGATGGCGACTCAATCCCGCGCGAGAAGTGTCAATGCGGCAAAGCGTGCAAGTCGAGTGGCGGCGTTGGCCCTGCTCACGGTAGCGTTTCTTCGAGGCTCGATGTTCAGTCAGAGCACGGCGCCAATGCCCGGTATCCAGGTTGGAGAAAAGATTCCTCCTATTGCTGCGCCAGACCAGTTCGGTCACCCGCAGACGTTCGAAAGACTTCGCGGCAAGAATGGCCTCCTGCTGCTTTTCTCCCGGTCTGCGGACTGGTGCCCCTACTGCAAAAGGCACCTCCTCCAACTTCAGCAGGCGAAGGCAGAATACGAGGCGAAGGGCGTCCGGGTGGCATCGGTCAC
>JAJXXG010001016.1 GCA_021781255.1 Acidobacteriota bacterium | reverse complement strand
GATGCCGTTGGGAGTGCCGCCCTCGGGAGCGCTGCCTTCCATTCCGCAATCAATCGCCTGCGCCAGCGAACAAATCTCCAGCCCCTTCGGCAGATTTTGCATCTCTGAAAGCTCCGGCGCAAAGTGCCCGTTCAAAAACACAAGCCAGCAGGCCGAGCCCGCCACGCGAAACTTCTCGATCTCCTCCGCTGTTACCTCCACGCTGCCCTTCGCCACGCGGTTGAACGGTGTTCGCGCCAGCGTTGCAAGATTCGTGAACCGCCAGTCCTCATCGTGCGTGGTCGGGAATCCCTTGGCGCAGAATCGTGTCCATGCGCCTTCGCGCAGTTGCCGCAGCCACACCGGGTCGCGCTCCTGCCGCAGTGCGATCAATTCGCCATACGCTTCGAAATATTTTTCCAACCGCCCAGTTGCCGTGGCCATGCTCTTCTCGCTTCCGCCTTTTCCTGACCTGACCCTCATGCAGGCAAAGCCTGCGCCGCGTCTGCTTCCGCCAAACCGTAGCCCTTCTCTTCCAGCTCCAGCGCCAGCTCCGGTCCGCCCGAGCGCGCGATCTTGCCATCCATC
This sequence comes from Acidobacteriota bacterium, assembly GCA_021781255.1. The sequence goes on along the minus strand of JAJXXG010001016.1, from coordinate 8,681 downwards.
AGCACGTGGACAAAATCCGGGGTGATGTAGTCCAGCAGCCGCTGATAATGGGTGATCACCAGAAACGCCCGATCGGGGCTGCGCATGGCATTTACGCCCCGCGCCACAATGCGCATCGCGTCGATGTCGAGGCCGGAATCGGTCTCGTCCAGAATCGCCAGCTTCGGCTCGAGCATCGCCAGTTGCAGAATCTCGTTGCGCTTCTTCTCGCCGCCGCTGAAGCCCTCATTCACCGAGCGGTGCATCAGTTTCTCATCCATCTCGAGCAGTTTCAGCCGCTCCTTGTAGAGGGGCAGAAAATCCATCGCGTCCAGCTCATCTTCGCCCCGGTATTTGCGGATCGCGTTCATCGCCGAGCGCAGAAAATAGGAGTTGCCGATTCCCGGAATCTCCACCGGATACTGGAACGCCAGAAACACGCCCTCGCAGGCCGCGTCTTCCGGCTTCATCTCCAGCAGGTCTTTTCCATTGAACAGAACCCTGCCGCCTGTCACCTGATAGGTCTCGCGCCGCGCCAGCACCGCGGCCAGCGTACTCTTGCCAGATCCGTTCGGGCCCATGATGGAATGCACTTCGCCCGCATTCACCGTCAAATTCACGCCCTTCAGAATCTCGTGGCCATCGACTGCTGCGTGCAGATCTTCAATCTCTAACAAAGCCATTCTCTTCTCTCCATATTGCTGACTCACTGCTCTCACCCCACACTGCCTTCCAAACTCACGCCCAGCAGCTTCTGCGCTTCGACGGCAAATTCCATCGGCAGTTCCTTGAACACGGTCTTGCAGAATCCGTTCACGATCATCGAAACTGCGTCTTCGGTCTTCAGTCCGCGCTGCCGCAGATAAAACAACTGGTTCTCACCGATCTTCGAGGTCGAAGCCTCGTGCTCCATCCGCGCCGATGAATTGCGCACATCAATATAAGGGAAGGTGTGCGCGCCGCAGCGGTCGCCGATCAGCAGCGAGTCGCATTGCGTGTAGTTGCGCGCGCCCGCCGCGCCCTTCATGATCTTCACCTGTCCGCGATACGTGTTCTGCCCGTACCCGGCCGAGATGCCCTTTGACACAATGGTGCTGCGCGTGTTCTTCCCAATATGGATCATCTTGGTGCCCGTGTCGGCCTGCTGGCGGTTGTTGGTCAGCGCCACGGAATAAAACTCACCCACCGAGTTGTCGCCCAGCAAGATGCAGCTTGGATACTTCCAGGTGATTGCCGACCCCGTCTCTACCTGCGTCCAGGAGATCTTGGAATTTACGCCCACGCACTTTCCGCGCTTGGTCACAAAGTTATAAATCCCGCCGCGCCCTTCCTTGTCGCCGGGGTACCAGTTCTGCACCGTGGAGTATTTGATCTGTGCGTTGTCGAGCGCCACCAGTTCCACTACCGCGGCGTGCAGTTGGTTCGTGTCGCGAATCGGCGCAGTGCAGCCTTCCAGATAGCTCACATATGCGCCCTCGTCGGCCACAATCAACGTGCGCTCGAACTGCCCCGTATCCGCGGCGTTGATGCGAAAGTAGGTCGATAGCTCCATGGGGCAGCGCACGCCCTTTGGCACGTACACAAACGATCCGTCGGTAAAGACGGCCGCATTCAACGCTGCATAAAAGTTGTCGGTATGCGGAACCACCGTGCCCAGATACTTTTTCACCAGTTCGGGATGCTTCTGGACCGCCTCTGAAAACGAGCAGAAAATAACGCCCATCTCCGCCAGCTTGCTCTTGAACGTGGTCGCCACGCTGACCGAATCGAACACCGCGTCCACGGCCACGCCCGAAATCCGCTTCTGCTCATCGAGCGGGATGCCCAGCTTTTCATATGTGCGCAACAGCTCCGGATCGATCGCATCGAGGCTATCGACAACGGGCTTCATTTTCGGCGCCGAGTAATAGACGATGTCCTGGTAGTCGATAGGGGCGATGGTCAGGTTGGCCCACTTCGGCGCGCCTTCGTCCCGCTCCATCTTCGACCAGTGGCGCAGTGCGTTCAGGCGCCATTCCAGCATGAACTCGGGCTCGCCCTTGCGCGCAGAGATCAGCCGGATCGTCTCTTCATTCAGCCCTTTGGGGACAGTGTCCGAGTCAATCTCGGTGACGAAGCCCCACTTGTAATCCTGCTCGGCAAGATTGCGGATTGTATCGACACTATCGCTCATTTGACCTCCACGGGATTCAGCCTTGGAGTCCCCAGACGCCCCACCCGCATGGCGCTTCCGGCTCCTTGCCGCCGCTCAGATCGCGCGAGGAAGCACGCAATCCCCATTCCCGCAATATAGGACTCATTTGGTCCTATATTAGGTTTAGTGTACCCCCGAACTCCTCCGTTTACAAGACCGGCGAAAGATCGGGCGGGGTTCTTCTTCGATGCGCTTTGAAGGGTTCAGGCTTCAGCCTGTTTATCGACCAGCTCAAAATAGTGGCGATGCTTCTGCAGCATGCCAAAAGTCAATCGCAGGCGCCGGGGAAATGGGGAACCGGGGCACTATCTGGGTCGGGCCCGGGTCGCGTACCGATAACGTCAATCAAGTCAGCGGAGCTTTAGCTTCTGAGGGACGTCTCTGGTTGGATTTACCTAAGATCAGGTCCTTGTTATGGCCAATTTCGGCTACCTTTTAGCGGAAATTGCGCTTATGCCGCGGCTTCGGCTCGCGAATTCGGCTGGCCTCAAAGCTGACGATCTTCCATTTTCCCTGGTCATCCCGGATGTAGACGCGCATGTAGCGGTAGCTGCCGCTCACATCATTGCCTTCGGCATTCGTGCCCTGCACCTCGGCAAGGGAGGTTACAACCGCCGTCTTCTCATAAAAGCGCACCTTGCGCTCGGAGATCGTGAGGGAGGTGATGTGCCGCGCGCTTGAGCGGAGCCGGGCCAGCGTCTGCGGCTTGTCCTCGAGGGTGCCGTTCACGGTGATACCTATGTAATCGTCGGCCAGCAGGACATCCATCGCCTTGGTGTTTGAGGTGAGGGCGGCGTTACGCCAATCGTCCTCGAGCTGGTCGATCTCGTGGCGGCGTTCGTGCTTTTGCGCCAGGAGCATTCCGGTGTGAAGCAGAATGACACACGCCCCCAAAGCAAGGATCGCAGCCATCGCCCAGCCGGCATGAAGCCGGCGGCCGAAGGGGTTCAGCGAGGCGCTTGCGGAGCCCGTCATACGCGTCAACGGTACCCCTGAAACGGTGCGCAGGTCAAATGGATTTCTCGTAAACGGGCACCGGTGGTCACCCCGGGAGTACTGCGACACTCCCTTTCCAATTCGGGGGTTGGATGGAAATGGCATAAGAAAAGAAAACGGAGAGGAGCCGGCTACAACCACGGGGAATGCAATAATCGGTCCGGAGCATTGTATGGCTCTGGTGGTGTTTTTCAGAGGGATCAACGTTGGCGGCCACAGACGTCTTCGCCCCAGTGTTCTGGCCCAGGAGCTGAAGACTTACGGCGTTGTGAATGTGGGCGCTGCGGGCACATTTGTTGTGCGCAAACCCGGATCACGCACTCGCTTTCTGGCCGAACTGCGCCGTATACTGCCCATCGAAACGGAGATTATCTGCTGTGACGGCAAGGAGCTCCTCCAACTGGAAATAGAGGATCCGTTTGCCGCCGCGCCGCTGCGCCCAGATGTCGTCCGCTTCCTCAGCATCCTGTCGAAGGCCGGTCGCCTGAAGGTACCCCCTCCCATCGCCATTCCCGAAAAGAAGCTGTGGTTTGTGCGCGTCCTCGGTGCGAAAGGCCGCTTGGTCTACGGCGTCTACCGGCGGCACATGAGGACCATCGGCTATCTCGGCCGCCTCGATGTGCTCTTCGGCGCGCCCGCTACAACTCGCAATTGGAACACGATCCTCGCCGTGCTGCGGATCTTGCGCGCCTGAGCGCAGCCATGCAGATGCACCGGCGCTCAAATACGTTACATTCAGCACGCCGACTTGCAGACTCTCACGCGTGGATCTTGTCGAGCGTCTCGGCAAACTCGGGCAGCATAATGGTTTGATCCCGGTCTGGCCCCGATGAAACCATCCCGATCTTTGTGCCGCACTCGCGCTCCTGAAAGCGGAGGTAGTCGCGCGCAGCCTGGGGCAGCTTGTCAAACTCGGTGATGCCCTCCGTGGATTGGCGCCAACCCTTCAGCGTGGTGTAGCGCGGCTTGATTTGCTCCAGTCCCAGCACATCAGCAGGAATCTCGTCCGTGACCTTACCCCCGATCTCGTATCCGATGCAGACAGGAATCTCAGCAAGTTCGTCCAGAATGTCGAGCTTGGTCACCACCAGCCAGGTCGCGCCATTCACCTGGTTCGAATAGCGCAGCATGGGAATATCCAGCCAGCCACAGCGCCGCGGCCGGCCTGTTACGGCCCCGTACTCATGGCCGCGCGTGCGCAGCGCCTCGCCTGCGGCGTCGTGAATCTCGGTCGGGAACGGTCCGCTGCCGACGCGCGTTACATACGCCTTGGTCACTGCGATCACAGTTCCGATCGCAGTCGGTCCCACGCCGGTTCCCGTCGCCGCGCCGCCCGCCGTCGCTGAGGACGACGTCACAAACGGGTACGTACCGTGGTCAATGTCCAGCATCGTTCCCTGCGCGCCCTCAAACATCACGCTGCCGCCTTTGGCCAGGATTTCGTTCAGCAGGCGGCCCGTATCGGCAACCAAAGGCCGCATCTGCTCCGCCGCCGCCGCGTACTCGTCGTACATCTTCGCGGGGTCCAGCGGACCCGGACCGACTTGGGGGCCGAACAGCGCGCGGGCGATCTCATTCTTCTCTTCGCATGCCGCCTCAATGTGCGTCTTCAGCAGCGCCGTATGCAGCAGATCCACAACGCGCAGGCCGCTGCGAGCCATTTTGTCCTCATACGCGGGCCCGATCCCCTTGCTCGTGGTGCCGATCTTCTTGCGCCCCGGCGCGGTTTCCGCGGCCAGCTCGATCATGCGGTGGTAGGGCAGGATGACCTGCGCACGATTCGACACAAACAGCCTGCCGTCGATGTCGAGGCCGGTCTTGCGCACCCGCGCCACTTCATCGAGAAAATAGATCGGGTCAAGCACCACGCCGTTGCCGATGATGCCTTTGCATCCTGGCCGCAGCACACCGCATGGAATCAGTTGCAGGATAAACTTGTGCTCGCCTATGACGACCGTGTGCCCGGCATTATGCCCGCCGGCGTAGCGCGCCACGGCGGAGAACCGCTCGCTCAGCACGTCAACAATCTTGCCCTTGCCCTCGTCGCCCCACTGGGCGCCCAGCACCACAGCCGTTTTTGCTCGCATAGCCGTCCCCGAATTCCACACGTCTACCCGCCGCAGCAAACTTTTAAGCCGCTGCGCGCGGGCGCAAATTTGGATGCGGTTTACAACCCCGCGACCACTTCAATTCTAAACCCTGGGGCGCTTTCAAAAAGAGTCTTTGACTGTTCCCTGATTCTCAAGAATCGCATCTGCGATCCGCGCTGCCTCGACGGCCGGCCGCACCGCGTGAACGCGCACAATCGACGCTCCGTGCAGAATCGCCGCTGTCATCGCAGCTACACTCGCGGTTTCGCGCTCGACAACCGGCGCTTCGCCGCCATAAAGCTTCGTCAGCGTGTGCCCAAGAAACGATTTGCGGCTCAGTCCCGCCAGCAGCGGCCGTCCCAGCCGAAGCAGCTCCGCCTGCCGTGCCAGGAGCGCGTAGTTCTCGTCGAAGCGCTTGCCGAATCCGTAGCCCGGATCGAGCACAATCGCTTCCCGGGCAATGCCCGCGCGCACCGCGGCCTCCAGGCTCGCCGCCAGTCCCTCGCGTATCATATCCAGCAGCGCATCGGGCGCGAGTTGTGGCTGCGCGCTCCACTCCTCGGGCCGCCCGCGCGTGTGCATCAGCACCACCCCCGCGCCAAGCTCCGCGCACGCCGCCGCCATCTTCGCATCCCAAGTAAATCCGCTCACGTCGTTGATAATCTCCGCGCCCGCCTTGAGCGCCGCGCGCGCCGTCTCCGCTTTGTAGGTATCCACTGACACCACTGCGTGGGGCAGCGCACCCAAAACTCCCTCGAGAACAGGAAGCAGCCGCGCCTGCTCCTCGTCTGCGCCGACCGCCGCATCCGCACCGCCCGCGCGCGATCCCGGCCGCGTGCTCTCCGCGCCCAGGTCGAGAATGTCCGCGCCTTCCTCAATGCATTGCATGCAGCGTTCGACCGCTGCTCCAGGATCGAGGAAAGAACCTCCGTCGCTGAACGAGTCCGGCGTAATATTCACCACGCCGCACACCCAAGTGCGCCGGCCCATTTCGATGGTCCGCGTCCGCAACCGCCAGTTTGCCGTGCTCTTCATAAGCGCTCATTCCGATGGTACGCTGCGGGATTGGTGTTGCGAGCAGAACCAGAATTCACGTGCCCAAGCGAATGATTTCCAGGCCGGCGACCACTCAACCGGGACCCAACAGGCAACCTCAGTGAATATCCTCAAAAAGTGTCGGGGGCGGATCGAAGAGCTGCCGCAGCGGTGCATATTCCAGATTCCGACGGCCTGAAATCAGGCGGGGGCCTGATGCGGCTGCGATCCGTATCGGCAAGCATGCCGGCGCGATGGGCGCCACCAGTTCGACAATGACAAGCACGCTACATTCTCATATCCTGTTTTACTGAATGGATACTGAGGGATTTCCCGTGCAGCCGGGTACAGAACACCTCGAAGCAGCTTCGACTGCACAGCTTGAATACGAAGCAGTCCCGCACCGCTGGGCGGCTCTGGCTGTGCTTCTGGTGGGTGGTTTTCTGCCGGCACTCGATTTCTTTATCGTGAATGTCGCGCTGCCCTCAATCCGCCAAGGACTGGGGGCGGGAGACGACGTTATCCAGTTGGTCATGTCTGGTTTTGCCGCCGCGTATGCAGTGCTCCTGGTTATAGGCGGGCGGCTGGGGGACCTGTACGGCCGAAACAGGATGTTCATGATCGGCATGACCGGGTTTGCGCTGTGTTCGGCCTGGTGCGGTCTCGCCTGGTCGCCGTACGCACTGGTAATGGGGCGGCTTTTGCAAGGGGCGACTGCGGCAATCATGGCGCCGCAAGTCGCGGCTTCGATCCACGTTTTGTTCGCGCCCGAGGAGAAAGCGCGCGCCTTTAGCCTGCTCGGAACCAGCATCGGACTCTCCGCCATTGCCGGACAGATTCTGGCAGGAGCGCTGATAAGGGCCAACGTCTGGGGCCTGGGTTGGCGCACGATTTTTCTGATCAATGTGCCCATCGTAGCCATCACCCTGGTGGCCGCGGTACCGTTGCTCCGGGAATCCCGACCCTCAACCAGTGCGCTCCAGCCGCTCGATATCGCCGGTTCAATTTTGCTTTTTCTCGGGCTCGGCGCCCTGGTTTTGTCTCTGATTGAAGGCCGCCAGGAAAACTGGCCTGCATGGTCCTTCGTCCTGATGGGATCGTGCCCGGTGCTGTTGGCCGGGTTTTGGCGCGTAGAAGTTTTTTTGGCCGACCACGGCGCGGCCCCACTGATACACCCCGGCCTTTTTGCCGTGCCCGGCTTTGCCCGCGGACTCGGCGCCACCCTTCTGTTCTATACGATGGCCAGCTTCTTCCTGTTCTACTCGATTTATCTGCAGGCTGGATTGCAGTATTCAGCATTCCATGCGGGCATCAGCATTGTGCCTTTCGGAATAGGCTATGTTGCCGGGGCTCTCAGTACCCCTGCCTTTCTCCACGGCGTGGGCATGCGAGTAACCGCTTTCGGGCTGCTCATCGCGGCTGCGGGCCTCAGCATGCTTGCCGTAGGCATCAACAGCGCCGGCGTGCTTCATCTGCTGATGTTTGCTCCGGGCGTGTTTACCATTGGTTTTGGCCAAGGCGTCGTGCTCCCTACCCTGGTGCGTGCAGTGATCCAAGGCGCTCCCGCAGATTACGCCGGTGCTGCTTCCGGGGTGGTGAACTCCACATTGCAGATCAGCGCATCGTTGGGGGTGGCTACCGTTGGCAGCGTGTTTTTTGCCATCCTTGCGCGGCGCTCGGGGGGTCTGGCAGTGGTCACACTCGCATTCACCGTGGCTTTGCTATGCCTGGTGGTGCTGCTATTGTTCGCTTCTTTTCTGGCCTGGGGTCTCGGTTCCACGCCACGCAGAATCTCTTCGAAGCCGGAATGTTCTAGGCCTTCACCGCAGGGTGCGCAGCAAAGTGGAGCAGCGCGGCAACGGCGCAGCTTGTAAGGCGCGTCGCTGCCGAGTCGGCGCGGCTGGTGAGGATGGCAGGCACGCGGGCGCCAAGCACGATGCCGGCCAGTTGCGCGCCGCCCAGATATTCGAGCTGCTTGGCGAGCATGTTGCCGCTCTCGAGATCGGGAACCACGAGGATGTCGGCCTGGCCGGTGACGGGCGAGACCAGCTTTTTGATTGCGGCGGCTTTCTCGCTGACAGCGGTGTCGAAGGCAAGCGGGCCGTCGAGAATGCCGCCCACGATCTGGCCGCGGCCAGCCATCTTGCAGAGCGCGGCGGCGTCAAGCGTGGATTGGATTTTGGGATTGACGGTTTCAACCGCAGAGAGCAGCGCGACTTTGGGCTCGGGAATGCCGAGCGCCTGGGCCAGGTCGATGGCGTTTTGCACGATATGGACCTTGTCTTCGAGATCGGGGGTGATGTTGATGGCCGCGTCGGTGATGAGCAAGGTGCGAGCATAGGCCGGTGTATCCATGATGAAGACGTGGGAGATGCGGCGCGCTGTGC
>JAJXXG010000351.1 GCA_021781255.1 Acidobacteriota bacterium | reverse complement strand
TACGCTGCTTGTGCCGGGTGTTGCCTCGGCTGGCGCTATCGGAGCCGGGACGGGCCCGACGGTCGCCGGTATGCGCCCGGAGGACAACAACTACACGATTGAGGGCATTGACAACAACAACAAGTCGGTGACTGGTCCTCTTGTGTATGTGCCGAACGACGCGGTGGGCGAGTTTACGGCGATCACGACGCAGTTTTCGCCGGAGTTCGGCCACTCTGCCGGCGGCCAGTTCAACACGATTGTGCGCGGCGGCACGAACAAGATTCACGGCGAGGTGTACGAGTACTTCCAGAACCGCAATCTGAACGCGGAAAACGCGATCCAGGGCGGTAAGGTCCCGAACCCGCGCTACGACAACAACCGCTACGGCGGGCAGGTTGGCGGGCCGATTGTGAAGAACAAGCTGTTCTACTTTGCGAACTTCGAGCGCAATACGGTGGGACAGAGCGGCCAGTATTATGTGTGCACGCCAACAGCAGCGGGCATGACGGCATTGGGCAATCCCAATCTGAACTTCAGCGGGACGAACCTCGGGATCTTCACCAAGTACACGCCGGTTTCGCCGTCCCAGGTGGATGCGAAGGCCGACAACGCCTGCTTCAATCAGACGACGGGCGGGCAGTACCTTACGGTCTACGATGGCACTAACTTCAATTCCACCTCCGGTATCTTTGGTTCGGGAACCGCTTACAACATCCCGCTGGGCAACTACCTGATCGAGGCGCCGAACTACAGCAACTTCGATGTGCTGACGACCAGCACGGACTACACGCTGTCGAGCAAGGACAGCTTCCGCGGCCGGTACATCTATAACAAGTTCACCGGCATTGATACGGCGGCTGGCCTTCCGGCGTTCTATCAGCCTATTCCCAGCCGTTTCCACCTGTTTGCGGTGAGCGAGTATCACAACTTTACGCCGAGCCTGAACAATGAGGCCCGGCTTGGCTACAACCGGTACTACAACGCGACGCCGTCGGGCAACTTCACCTTCCCGGGACTCGATGCTTTCCCGACGATGTACCTGTATGACTCGGGCTTTCTGTCGATCGGTCCGGACGGCAACGCGCCTCAGTCCACGGTTCAGAACATGTATCAGATCACGGACAACCTGAGCTGGGTGAAGGGCAGGCACAGTTTCAAGTTCGGCTTTGACGGCCGCAAATTCATCTCACCCCAGAGCTTTACCCAGCGCGTGCGCGGCGACTATGAGTGGAACGCGGCCACCGAGTATCTGCACGATCTGGCGCCGACGGCGTTTGGCGAGCGGTCAACGGGCAACTTTAACTACTACGGCGACCAGACGGCGTTCTATGGCTACTTCAACGACACGTGGCGCCTGACGGATAAGCTGAGCCTGAACTACGGCCTTCGGTATGAGTTCACGTCGGTTCCGGTGGGCGAGCGGACGCAGGCTCTGAATGCTGCAGCCAGCGTGCCGGGGCTGATTGTGTTTTCGAAGCCGAAGCCGCAGTACAAGAACGTCCTGCCCCGCGTTGGCGTGAACTACGCCGTGAATCCGGAGACGTCGATCCGCGCGGGATTTGGCATGGCCGTGGACGTGCTGTTCGACAACCTCGGTATTCTGTCCTTCCCGCCGCAGTACTTCTCAACCAACGACGTGGGGTCAGGCAGCAGCCCTGCAGTCGGCTCTCCGAACTTTCTGAAGAACGGCGGTCTGCCAGCGGGCACGGGCACACTGGCCACGTTTGCCACTATCGCAGACCAGCGCGCAGCCACTGCGTCGTATGTTCCCGACCAAAAGCTGCCTTATGCCGAGAACTGGACGCTGGGCGTGCAGCATGTGTTTGCCAAGAACTACACGTTCGAGGCTCGCTATGTTGGCACACACGGCGTTCATCTGCCCACGCAGATCCAGTTGAATGTTGCGCCCCGTGTAACTGCCGAGAACCAACTTGCCACATATCTGCAGGCACCGTCGGCTGCGGCACTTGGCACTTTAACCAACACCCTTGCGGCGATTCAGTCGAAGTCCATTTTCCTGGATGCCTATCGAACGGCGGGGTTCACCAGCAAGATTACCTCGTTCCTGCCGTACTCCAGCTCGAACTATAACGGCATGGCAGCCAGCCTGAACCGGCAGTTCACCAACGGGCTGCTGCTGAACCTCTCATATACGTGGAGCAAGGCGATGGACGATGCGACGGCGGCGGTGTTCTCGACCGTGCTGACGCCTCGGCGTCCCCAGGACTCGCAGAACGTGAAGGCGGATTACAGCCGGTCGGCTCTTGACCATACACATCGTCTGACGATGGTGGTGGTCTATGATCTGCCGTTCTTCAAGCAGGGCAACTGGGTGACGAAGAACCTGCTGGGCAATTGGGAAGTGGCTCCGATTTACACCTATGAGTCGCCGGAGTACTACACGGTGCTCTCGGGCGTGAACTCCAATCAGAATGGCGATTCCACGGCGATCGACCGCACTATCTTCAATAAGAACGGCGTCAAGCACACGGGCACAGGAGTCAAGGCCTATGCCAATCCCAATCTGGCAGGGAGCTGTGCCGCGAATTCTCCCACGGATCCGAATGGCACCCTGCTATGCAAGGCTGATACTGTGGCCTATGTTGCCATCAATCCGAACGCGGAGTACATCACGGCGGGCGCCGGCACGCTGCCGACGGCAAGCCGCAACACGGAGCCGATCAACCCGATCAACAACCTGGACGTGACGGCGATCAAGCGGTTCAACTTTGGGGAAGCCCGCTCGATCGAGTTTCAGGCGCAGGCCTACAACGTGCTGAACCACGCGCAGTATATGCCGGGCACGATCGACAACGTCAACTCACCGGGATACACAAACCAGATCCTCTTCCAGACCGCCGGGAATGCTGCATTCAACCAACCCGGCAAATTCTTCCTTGCCAATGCGCGCACGATGCAACTGGCGCTGAAGCTCAGCTTCTAAGGAAGAGGCAGGAAGCCGACAGCCACAAAAGGGCGCCCCGCGGGGCGCCCTTTGTGCTGCGCCGCATATGGTGAAACGGTTCGGGGCGGGCGCTATTTTCGTGGGACTCAATGACATAGATGTGGGCAGAGCGATGGAGGCTCCGGCGATCGCTGGAAGGTGAGGCGGGCGGTAGAAGGATGGGGCTCCCAAAACTAAGAGGCGGTACCCATTTTTCGTATGAATTTAACAATCCATCCATTTTTTCATATATCGAGCACATGAGTCTGAGGGTGGTCTTCGAGATAAACGTTTACTTTTCTATAAATTAACAAATCTTTTGGTCTCTGCCGGAGATTGGCAAGCGTCATGCAACTAGCTTTCAGCAAGTAGTCCCCTGTCTTCCCCTGGGATGGAGTACGGTAGCATCCATCCGCAGGGTTGACGGCTTCATTTGTTACTTCTTGATTTTTCAGATTTTACGCAGCATTCAACTGCTGATCGGCCCTGTTTTCTGAACCGGTCCGGGCGGCGAAAGCAGACAAGGCGGATCGTGAAGATGCTCAGGTCTTCCGGTTCTTACTCAATTTGGAGGAGCTCAATGCGATTGATTCGCTTGCAAGGAGTTGCCCTGGCGCTTGCCATGGCGCTCGGTCTGGGGTTCATGCTCCAGACGTTCCAACAGCCAGCGTACAGCCAGGAGACAACGGGCGGCCTGCAGGGGACGGTGAAGGATCCCTCGGGCGCCGTAGTTGCGGGCGCGTCGGTTACGGTTTCGACGCCGACCCTGGTGGGCTCGAAGCAGGTGACCACCGACTCGGTGGGCTACTATCGGTTTGCCAATCTGCCTCCCGGCCCTTATACGGTGACGGTGAAGGCGCAGGGCTTTGACGCGCTGAAGCAGCAGAATGTGGTGATCGAAGTGGGTCACCTGCCGACGTTGAACATCACGCTGAGCGTGGGCAAGGTGAGCACGGTGGTGCAGGTGAGCACGGAGGGGCCGCTGATCGATACGACCTCGACGACGACGCTGACCAACATTCCCGAAGAGACGCTGCAGAATCTGCCTCACGGCACGTCGTTCCAGTCGGTGATTCAGTTTGCACCGGCGGCGCGCAACGAGCCGCTGCAGGGCAGCAGCATGCTGAGCAACGGGTCGGGCAGCGTATCGCCGGGCAACGGCAGCAACGGCGGCGCATTCGGCTTCTCGATTGCGGGCGGCGCGGACTCAGAGAACTCCTACCTGGTGGAAGGCCAGGAGACGGCGAACATTATCGGCGGCTACTCGCACACGAATGTGCCGATGGACTTCATCCAGGAAATGCAGATGAAGACGTCGGGTGTTGAGGCCGAGTACGGCGGCGCACTGGGCGGCGTGGTGAACGTGATCATGGCCAAGGGCACGAGCAACTGGCATGGATCGCTGTTTACGTCGTTCCAGGATGGCGCGATGAACGGCGGACTGCCTGCCTTTTCGCGTTACGATCCCAGCTCGAGCGGCACGGCCACGAATTGGGGCGCGCTGGACCCGACCTACCAGAACTACCAGCCGACCCGGCCGAAGACGAGCGACTTCTTTCCCGGCATGACGATTGGCGGCCCGCTTCTGGGTCTGTTCCCGAAGGCGCTTGCCGACCATGTGTATGACCGCCTGAAGGATAAGATCTTCCTGTTTGCGGGCTTCAACCCTGAATTCAGCGCCTACGAGCAGACGGTGAACTACGGTCCGAACGGCGGCAGGATTCCGTTCAGCCAGAACACGCACACCTTCTACAGCGTGGCGCGCATCGATGCGGCGGCTACGCAGAAGATTCGCGTTTACGGTTCGTGGCTGTATCAGGCACAGCGGCAGGCCGGCGAATCGCTGCCGACGCCTGACTCGACGCAGGGCTACTTCAACACGGTCACGGGCTGCTCGGGTTCGGGATCGAGCATTCAGTGCTCGGGCAACTATGTAAGCCCGTCCACCTATGCGCACAACCTGGGCTACACGGCGCCGAACGTCACGTTGAACACGGGCGCGGACATCACGCTGACCAACAGCCTGGTGGCTACGTCGCGTTTCGGCTACTACTTTGAGAACTACCACGACTTCGGTTATCCGACGACCGGCGCCATCGACCTGTTCGAGGACAACGGCGGCGCTCCGAACACCGACACGCAGGGCAACCCGCTGCCGCCCACACTGTCGCAGGCTGCCGGCTATGTGAGCCAGGCAGTGACCGGGAACTTTACGCACGTGAATGCGAACAAGGCGATCCAGTTTGACCAGGATGTTGCCTGGTTCCACGGCGGCAAGTCCGGCACGCACAACCTGAAGTTCGGCTACCAGCTTCACCGGAACTCGAACTACATCTTCCAGGGCTACAATGCGCCGCTGGTGCAGATCTGGCCCGGCGTCACGAATCCCTATTCGCCACAAGGACAGACAGGCATTGATAACTGCCAGTCCCCGGGGGTGACGTACAACACCTCGCCAACAGCTGTAAGTCCCACCAACCCCAAGGGTGTTATCTCCTGCGAAGGCCAGTACGGCACGATCAACGTGAACGACTTTGGCAGCGGCGGCAAGGCTGTCGGATTCAATCACGGCTTCTATGTTCAGGACACTTGGACGGTGGGCAAGGGCATCACGATCAACGCCGGCGTTCGCGTGGAGCGTGAGTACCTGCCGGCCGAGAACCAGCCGGTCACGGCCAAGATCACCAAGCCGATCAACTTCGGATGGGGAGACAAGATTGCTCCGCGTATTGGTGCGGCGTGGGATGTCTTCCAGAACGGCAAGGCGAAGGTCTTCGGCGGCTACGGCCAGTTCTATGACCAGATGAAGCTGAACGTGGCCATCAGCTCGTATGGCGGCCAGTACTGGCAGGAATGCTGGTATGCGCTGAACACGCCGAACATTGCGGGCATTATTCCGGTGCTCGACAGCAACAACCGTTACTGCGTAGGCCAGGGCTCCACGAGCCAGGCGAACTTTGGCGGAACGACGCCGGCTGGCCTTGTCTTCCTTGAGAACCAAAACCTGCGCGCCTTCCCGACGACCTGCCCAACCTGCAGCACGACGGCAGAAGGCACGGCTCCCGGACTGAAGCCCTATGCGCAGCACGACTCCGACCTGGGCGTGGATTACCAGATGAGCCAGAACATTGCGTTTGAAGCGCGGTGGGATCGCAGACGTCTCGATCACGTGATCGAAGACTCGGCCATCTTCAATCCTGACGTGGGTGAGACATTTGTGATCGTCAACCCCGGCCAGGGCGTGAACAACACGTTCAATGGCTTCTACAAATTCCTGTACGGCGTTGATCCGCCGGCGTGCTCGGGATCAACCTGCCCGCCGCAGAAGGTGATTCCCGCGGCCCGCAGCTATGACGGGCTGGAGTTCCGTGTGATGAAGAACCCGAGCCACAACTGGTCGGGAATGCTCTCCTACACGTACAGCAACTTCCGCGGCAACTACACCGGACTGACCAGCTCCGATGTGGCTGACGGCGGCGGCGGCCGCAACGCCCCGAACAACAGCCGTTCGTTCGACGAGCCTTACTTCTCGTGGAACGCGCAGGGTGGCTCATCGAGCGGCCTGCTGCCGACCGATCGCCCGAACGCGCTGAAGGGATATGTCTACTATGACCTGCCGTGGCTGCGGAAGTTCACGACGGACTTCGGCATCTTCCAGTCGGCTTACAGCGGCACTCCGCTGACCAGCTATCTGGATGTGGGCTACGCCTTCCCGGGCGCCTTCCCGACGGACATTGTGGATCGCGGCAAGTGGATTGACGTGAACCAGAATGCAGCGACGGGCCAAATCACCACGAGCGCGCCGTACGTTAAGCGCACGCCGTGGTATATGGACACGGACTTCAACCTGAAGCAGACGTTCAAGGTGTCGGATAGCAAGCAATTGAGCTTCGACGCCACGTTTGCCAACGTGCTGAACCAGCATTCAGTGGTTTCGTACGGACAGCAGATTGACTCGGGCTACGCGACGAACTTCATCGCTCCGAATGGTCAGTGGATTATCGACGGCGCTTCATTCTACGCGGCGGCGATGCATCCTTATGACTACGTGACGGCGATGAACCAGGCGTTCAGCAACGGCGGCAGTCCGCTGACGGTGAACAGCCAGTACGGCAAGCCTTACCTGTATCAGGTGTCGCGCAACATCCGTCTGGCGCTGCACTTCACCTTCTAACCCAGCGGCCTTTGGCCGATGCAGCAAAGGGCGCCCGAGATGGGCGCCCTTTCTGTTTGGTGCTGTGGGAGTGTGCGGAAGTGTGGCGGGCTGATCAAGAGGCGCGCAAACGAGAGAGTGCGGAAGCGCAGGGCCTGAAGGCCATGCTGACTTGAAGCCACTTGCGGCACGAGTAAACTCGTGCCCTGTTACAAGACTTGTCAGCGGCGAGTTTTTCCGCGGCCTGTGAAGTCGTGCCCTGTTACAAAACGTTGTTGGCGGCGAGATTTTGCGCAGCGTGTGAAGCCGTGCCCGCCGCTGCAAGGCCTGCATGCTTCGGGAGATTTTGTCAGGCCTTGTGGGCGGGCTTCTTTTTGGCGGGGCTCTTCTTTGCCGCGGGCTTTGCCGAGGCCTTTTTGGCAGGGCTCTTCTTTGCGGCTTCCTTTGCGGGCGCTGACTTTTTGGCTGGCTTTTTGGGGGCTGCGGATTTGGCTGCGGGCCTGGCAGCCTTCTTTGCCGCAGGCTTCGCCGGGGACTCTTTCGCGGCCTTTGGCGCGGCTTCGGCCTTGCTGCGGGCGGCAAGGGTTTTGGCGGCGAGGGCGGCGGTGAGCTCGGCGTCGAACTCGGCGGGGGTGAGCGGGCGGGCGGACTTGCGGAGGCGCTCGATGTCGTAGAAGGCGCGGCGCTCGGCGAGGAAGACGTGAACGACGATGTCGACGTAATCGAGCAGGATCCACTCGCCCTGGCGGCGGCCCTCGACGGAGTGGGGGTAGACGCCGAACTCGCGCTTGAGCTTGAACTCGATTTCGTCGGCGATGGCGGTGGCCTGGCGCTCGTTGGTGGCTGAGGTGATGAGGAAGAAGTCGGCGAGGCCGGAGTCGATGGGGTCCAGCTCAAGGATGCGGGTGTCTTCGCCCTTTTTGTCTTCACAGACTTTGGCTGCGGTCTGGACCAGGATGCGGGTGTGTTCGTGGGCCTGCGAGGTCGTCATGCGGTGGCAATGGTCTCCAAACCTTAATCGTAGACCGTTGAGGGGGTGGGGGCAAGTTGCGGGCGGGATGAATGGGCAAATTGAGGGCCTTCGATTCCCACCCTTGTCGCGATAAGACTGCGCCAAGCATGGGGCACCCAATTCATTGGCCTGGGAAGGCCACCCGCGTGGATTTTGGTTGCCCGCGGCGCGGCGCTACGCCTGAGGGGGCGGAGCCGGCGTGAGTCCGTGGCGGCGCATGATCTCTGCCATCTTTGCGCGGTCGGGCGGGCCTCCGGCGGCTGCGTTGATGACCGCGGCGGACTCGCGGAAGTACTGCGGGCCGAGGGCGGCGGGCGTGATGACGCAGAGAACTTTGACGTCCTGGCTGGTGTTGTTGTCAAAGCGGTGTACGGCTCCGCGCGGGATGCAGAGGGCCTGGCCGGGGCCCACGTCAATCTGTTTGCCGTCGACGGTCCAGGTCAAGACGCCTTCGATGCCGTAAATGGTTTCCTCGTAGTGGTCGTGGCTATGCGCCGGGGCCGCGAGGCGCTGCGCGCGGGGAACGACGACCTCAAAGGCCGCGACGGTGCCGGACGAGTCCTCGCCGGTGAGCAGGAAACGCACGGCGAGCGGGCCGATGCGGATGGTTTCGTCGGCGGGATTGACTTGCAGGCCGATGGTCTGGGGCGTCATGGGGATCTCCTGGATCGTGAATCTGGCTCTTTGGCCCGCTATGCCGGGGGAAGAAGCACCAGCCCGTATCTGGGGGAAGCGGCGAGCGCGCGGGCGATCAACTCGCTGCTGACGGGCGGC
This sequence comes from Acidobacteriota bacterium, assembly GCA_021781255.1. The sequence continues at coordinate 393 of JAJXXG010000351.1, read as the reverse complement.
GGCGCTGCGGAACGATCGGTAGCGGGATCGAAGACCTCAGCGAAGTAATTTTCAAGGCCCGCCGGGGTGATGAGCACAAGGGCCCTGGCATTCACGTTGCCAGAGTTCTTGAAGGAATGAGCGATTCCGCGGGGAAGGAAGACGAAATCACCGGCTGATGCAGCCAGTGTGTTCCCACCCACCTGAACTGTCAGCGCGCCTTCGAGGAGGTGGAAGGACTCGTCTTCGCGGTGGTGGATGTGGGGCGGCGGGCCTCCGCCGGGAGGAACCATGATTTCGGAGAGGAAAAAGGCACCGCCCGTTTCCTTGCCGGTGGCGAGAAACGTCATCCGGCTTCCGGGGCCCCAATAGGCGGGGCCGGTTCCTGCGGGCACGTACCTGACCAGGCCTTGC